>JBILYQ010000177.1:0-5028 GCA_044377655.1 Flavobacterium sp. | reverse complement strand
GGATAACCGCCAGAAACTAGCATAATGGTCGTTGCACTTCTAGAGTCAATTTCTAAAACTACTTTGTCTAATTTTCCATCAGCAACTGCTTGAAACAGTTCCACTAAATCCGACTTTAACCTTGGAATTACAACTTCTGTTTCCGGATCGCCCATTCTCACGTTATATTCTATGACAATTGGTTCACCTTTGACATTAATTAATCCAATGAAAATAAAACCTTTATATTCTATTCCATCTTTTTGCAATCCTGCAATAGTTGGTTTTACAATCCTAGTTTCTATTTTTTCTAACAAAATTGAGTCCGCAAATGGAACTGGAGAAACAGCGCCCATTCCCCCTGTGTTCAATCCTGTGTCGCCTTCGCCAATACGTTTGTAATCTTTGGCTGTTGGTAAAATTTTATAATTTTTGCCGTCCGTAAGCACAAAGCAACTCAACTCTATACCGTCCAAAAACTCTTCAATGACTACTTTTGAACTTGCCTCACCAAATTTTGCATGAACCAACATGTTTCTCAATTCAGCCTTGGCTTCCGCTAAATCTTGAAGTATCAAAACGCCTTTTCCTGCAGCCAAACCATCAGCTTTCAAAACATATGGAGGTTGTAAGGTTTCCAAAAACACACATCCTGTTTCAACCGTTTCGGCAGTAAAACTATCATAAGCAGCTGTTGGAATGTTATGTTTTACAAGGAATTCTTTAGCAAATTCTTTACTTCCTTCTAATTGAGCACCCAATTTTGATGGGCCAATAACTGGAATATTTTTTAGACTTTCGTCATTTTTGAAAAAATCATAAATTCCATGAACCAACGGATCTTCAGGACCAACAACAACCATTGACACTTTTTCTTGAATAACAAAAGATTTGATGGCTTCAAAATCCAAAATATTTAAAGATATATTCGTTGCTATTTCTGCAGTTCCAGCATTTCCTGGCGCAACAAAAAGTTTAGAACATTTTGAACTTTGGAGCATTTTCCATGCAAAAGCGTGTTCTCTTCCGCCCGAACCAAGTAATAAAATTGTCATTGTGTTGTGTTGTTAGTTGTATGGCGACAAAATTACTTGCTTTTTTATTGGAAATAATAATTAATTTCCAAAAAATTGATGCTTAATGATGGATAGTTGTATGTAAGTATTATTTTTGATGAAAAATACACCAATTGTGTTGAAAATTTTCGATTTATCCCTACAACTTAATGGCTTTCCAATCAAGAAAGCAAAAAAACAACTGCAAGCTATTTTGGCTGTTTCGGATGAAAATTATGAGTTGTTTTTAGAGGAAAAGAAAAAAGAAATCGTCTCTTATCATATTAAAAATAATCCTTTCTATAAGGATTTTATTGGTCAATCCGACTACGAAAAATGGGAGGATTTGCCAATTATGAAAAAAATAGATTTTCAAAAACCTTTAAAAGAAAGACTTTCCAAAGGATATTCGGAAAAAAACGTATACATCAACAAAACATCTGGTTCAAGCGGAGATCCAGTTGTCTTTGCTAAAGACAAATTATATCATGCTTTGATTTGGGCAAATATTATGCGTCGATTTGGGTGGTATGGTATTGATTTTAACTATTCCTTTCAAGCGCGTTTTTATGGTATGCCATTGGACTTTATTGCCAATTTAAAACTTCGTTTCAAAGATTTTTTAAGCAGACGTTATCGTTTAAATATCTTTGATTTATCGGATTCTGGATTAGAGAAAATCATAAAAAAATTCAGCGAAAAACGATTTAATTACATCAACGGTTACACAAGTTCCATCGTTTTATTGGCTAAATATTTGAAGAAAAAAAATCTTATTCTTAAGGAAATTTGTCCAACATTAAAAATGTGTATCGTCACTTCTGAAATGCTGTTTGAGGAAGATAAGATTTTGTTGGAAACACAACTTGGAATCCCTATTGTCAATGAATATGGGGCTTCAGAACTAGATGTAATTGCTTTTCAAAATACAGATAATGAATGGATTGTGAATTCAGAAACCTTGTTTGTTGAAATTTTAGACGAAAATGATTTTCCCTTGCCTTATGGAAATGAAGGTCGTATTGTGGTGACTTGTCTTTACAATAAGGCACATCCATTTATTCGTTATGAAGTAGGTGATTATGGTATTCTAGATGAAAAAAGTAGTTTAAAAAAACCTATTTTAAAAAAATTAATAGGCCGAACAAATGATGTTGCCTTATTGCCTAGCGGAAAAAAATGTCCTGGGATGACCTTTTATTCCATCACAAAAAAATTGTTTAGTGACGACGGAAATGTTAAAGAATTTGTCATTAAACAAACCAAAATGGATACATTTGAAATAGAATACACAAGCGATGATGCGTTTACAGAAGCTGAAATTTCTAATATGGAGAAAGTGTTTGCCACTTATCTGGAACCGAATCTTAATTATGTATACCATAGAAAAACAGTTTTGGAAAGGAATAAAAGCGGAAAATTGAAACAGTTTGTTTCTTTATTGAAATAATTGGACTTATAAACGTCACGAAAAATAAAAATATAGTTCTAATCAGTGCCAAAAAAAATTATGAAAATAACAATAATTGCTGGAGCAAGACCCAATTTCATTAAAATTGCTCCAATCATTAAAGCGATAGAAAAAAAGAAAAAGGAAGGTGTTACTATTTCCTTTAGATTAGTGCACACTGGCCAACATTACGACAAAAATCTTAGCGCTACTTTTTTTGAAGAGTTAAATATTCCGCATCCAGATGCTAATTTAGAGGTAAAAAGCGGTTCGCAAGCCGAGCAAACTGGGGCAATTATGGTTGCTTTTGAAAAAGAACTACTTCAAAATCCATGTGACTTGGTTTTGGTTGTTGGGGATGTAAATTCGACTATGGCTTGTGCAATTGTGGCCAAGAAAATGAATGTAAAAGTGGCTCATGTGGAAGCTGGAATTCGTTCCGGCGACATGACAATGCCAGAAGAAATTAACAGAATTGTAACCGATAGTATAACCGATTATTTCTTTACCACCTCAACCTCAGCATCAGAAAATTTATTGAACGATAATGTCGAATCTTCTAATGTTCATTTTGTTGGAAATGTGATGATTGATACTTTATATCAAAATTTAGATAGAATTTTATCGCCAAATTTTTGGGCAGAATTTGAATTAGAAATTGGAAATTACATCATTTTGACCTTGCATCGACCATCAAATGTTGACGAAGAAAAATCGTTAATAAAGCTGCTTGAAGGAATTGATAAAATGGTTGGTGATAAAAAAATAATTTTTCCAATTCATCCAAGAACAAAAGCTATTTTGGGAGAAACAAATTTGAACTTAAAAAACATATTGTTTGTTGAGCCACAAGGCTATTTGAATTTTATGTATTTGATAAAAAACAGTTTTGTAGTGATTACCGATTCTGGGGGCATTTCTGAAGAAACTACGGTTTTGGGAATTCCATGTTTCACGATGCGAACCACAACCGAAAGGCCAGAAACTATTGCCATTGGAACAAACAATTTAGTTGGAATTTCTATTGAAAATTTGACTTTGGAATTTACAAAATTTCTTAAAAACGGATTGACTAAAAAGGGAATTCCAGAACTTTGGGACGGTAGATCTTCGGAACGAATTATTGATATTCTACTCAAAATAAACCATTAAGATTTATTAAAAAATTCCAGTGTTTAATTTTCTTTCTACCTTAATGGGTTGAAAAATAAAAAAGACACTGAAAAAAGTTTAACATAAATGAAAGAAATCCTAATCATCTCTAATTACTATCCGCCAGAAAAAGGAGCAGCGGCAAACAGAATTGAACAGTTAGCGTTGAAATTAAATCAAAATAATTATACGGTTTCTGTAATTTGTCCTTTGGGGAATTATCCAAAAGGAGAATTGTTTCCTGAATACAAAGGCAAATTTTTGGTTACAGAAAAGCGTCAAGATATTTTGGTAAAACGCCTTTGGATTTATCCAAGCAACAGCAAAAATATTTTAAAACGTTTGCTATCAATTTTGTCCTTTTCGGGCGTACTTTTTTTTTACTTATTGTTCAAAAAAACACCTGATAAAGTAATTGTACAGTCGCCTCCATTATTGCTTTCGTTTATTTCTGTTTTTGTACTTTGGTTAAAGCAAAAAAAAATAATTTTGAATGTTTCTGATTTATGGCCATTGGCAGCCGTTGAATTGAAGGCATTAAAAAAAAACAGCTTTTCGCATAGAATTTCACTGTTGATGGAACGTTTTATCTATAAAAAAGCAAGTTTAATTTTGGGACAATCTCAAGAAATAATCTCGCATATTCAATCCTTTTTTCCAAAAAAAAGATGTTATTTATATCAAAATTTTCCAGATCATCAAGTTAACGGTATTCATTTTGAAACTAAAGAGAATGAAAAAATAAAAATTTTTTATGCTGGATTATTGGGCGTGGCGCAAGGCGTGTTGGAGTTATGTCAAAAGATTGATTTAGACAATAAAAATGTGGAGTTACATATTTTTGGCGATGGTGCCGAGAAAACACAGATTGAGGCTCTAATTCAAAAACAAACCCAGCAAAACATCTTTTTTCATGGCATGTTGGAACGAAAAGCGTTGCATGAAAAACTAAGGACTTTTGATATTGCAATTGTTCCTCTAAAAACTAGAATTTATGGTTCGGTTCCTTCAAAAATATTCGAATATGGCTCACTCGGATTTCCTATATTATATTTTGGTGGTGGTGAAGGCGGAGATATTGTTGCCAAAAATAATTTGGGATGGGTTGCAGAAGTTGAAAATTATAGCCATCTGAATGAGAAACTTTTAGAAATAAATAGTTTGTCTAAAAGGGAACTTGATGTGATGAAAAACAGGATTTTTGAAACCTCAAAAACCGTTTTCTGCCTCGACAGTCAAATGAATAATTTGATTACAGAAAACGTCTTTTAATATGCTTTCTCTTCTCCATTAAAGATGTTTATCAACGTTTGAGCAATAATTTTAATATCTAATACCATAGACCAGTTTTCAATATAAAAAACATCTAGCTTTATTCTGTTAACCATGTCT
>JBILYQ010000176.1:0-5033 GCA_044377655.1 Flavobacterium sp. | reverse complement strand
GTTTGGCGAGCGTTTTTGCTGAGTTGGGCAACCAAATCTGGATTATTTATGAGTCTTTTTATCTGGGAAACCATTTCCATACTGTTTCCATCGGAGACTAAAAGCCCATTGCTATTTTCTTGTATCAAAAACGGAATTCCGCCTACATCGGTGGAAACAATTGGTAATCCTAAGGCCATTGCCTCAATTACACTTACTGGCGTATTGTCAAAATGGGTGGTATTGATAAAAATAGAATATTCATTTGAAAGGGCTAGCCATTCTTCTTTAGTTAACCTTCCTGTATAAGTGACCTCTAAATCCAAGGCTTTTGCTAACAAAACCGTTTCTTGATAGCTTTCATCTTTTGTTGGACCGACCATACACAACGAGGCTTCTGGAAATTCTTTCTTTAATTCCGATAAAACTTTGATGGCCATCGTTGGGTTGTATATTTTAGAAAAGGATCTGACCCAAAGCAATTTTGGCGTTACAAACTCTCTTTTTTTAAAAGTATAATTCTCAAGTTCAATAGTATTGGGAATGTAAACAAGATTTTTGTAGCCCTTTTTTTGAAAAGCATCGTATAAATAATTAGATGGTGCAATGTTAAAAAAGGCATTGTTAAAAATCATGTCGCTAACCAAGGGACTTTTTTTAATTCGGCTAGGCAAATTACCGCCATGAAGTTTGGCTATATAGCTAACTCCTAAAACCCTACATAATTGTGAAATGATAAAAGCATACCAAAAATTGAGTGTGCTGTAGGTGTCTATTAAAACAAAGTCAACCTTTTTTGCATGACACAAAGTCTTCCAAATCATGTCGATTATTCTAAGGAAAATATTTTTTTGGGTCGATGCATAGTGAACCTGAAAACCTTCTCTCTCAAAAAACATACCAAGTGTTTCAATAGATGTAGTAGTATTTCCGTGTTCTGATAATTTATTCCCTATGTATAACAGGCGTTTCATCCATTTTTATTTTAAGTAATGATAATGCATAAATAAATGCTGGTGCAGCAATCCTCATGGCTGCATGATTGATGGTAAGCAACCAAAAGATAAGACAGGAAAATACAAATATATTTTGTTTATTGTTCAAATACATGACCATAGGGGTAATAAGCAAAATTAAAAGCGCCAAAATCCCAAAGGTGCCATGCTCTGCCATCATTCTGGTAATTTCGTTGTGCGATAGTTGAATTTGACCACTTTCTTCATATCGAAGTTCAGCACCTTTGGCGACACCAATGCCAAAAAAAGGATTTTCAAGAAATAAATCTATTTCATGTAATGATATATTTTCTCTTCCCGTCATTAAATTTTCTTTCTTTCTCCCCAAGGCGTCCTCATTGGAATAACGCTTTTCAATCAAACCGCCAGTTTGACTAGAAGTATATATCCAAGTGGATAATAATGCTATAGAGAACAAGACAACTAAGTAATTTAATTTAATTTTCCCAACGTTTTTAGTGCTTTTATAAAGTATAAAAACCAATACAATAATCATGGTAAAACCCGTAAGCATTCCACCTCTTGAAAAGGTAACCAAACCACGATAAGAAATATTAAACAATAGTATGGCATTTATTATGGTTAAAAGTTTGTTGGGTGACGCCAAAATCAATCTGGAAAAAAAGACAAACATTCCTAATCCCAAAACTGTTGCAACTTGATTTGGCCCAAAGCCTCCAGAAGTTTGAAAGTTGGAACTAGTACCAGTTAAAGCCTCACTTAAATCGGGCGTGTATAAAATAAGATACATTGTTGTGGTGACGATTGGTAATCCGGCAGATAGAAAAACCGCATTCATTTGCGAAAATGTTATATTTCTGTTGTAAGTATAAAGTGCCGTTAAGCCCAAACAAACAGGTCCAGAAATATTAAAAGCAATTGTTTTTCTTATATCTGTAGTAAAATTTAATGTTTCTGTAGCAATCAAAATACCAGGAACCAATAAAATCAAAAAAGTCCAATAGGGTATGGAATTTTTTGAAAAACCGCTAAAAAAAATACCCATTACACTAAAAATAGCGACACTATATTTAGAAAACTCATAAAGTGGACTTCCGTGTGTCATGCGAAGCAAAACCTCGCTCCCAACAATATAGGCTCCAACCATTAAAACTTCATTGCTTTTATTCTTAGTCTTGATAACCCAAAAGAATCCTCCAATAAAAATTAAAGCCGCATATATTTTTGATAAAAAAGGGACCCAAAAAATTGCTAGTGCAATCAAAACATGCAATATAATTAGCCTTATGTATTTAAAATTAGTATCGCCCATGATGTATTTGTTGGCACTGCAAAATGGCCTCCATTATTCTTTAAATATAAGAACACAAAATGATATTATTTAAAATAATCAAAATAGTTTAAAAAATACATTAAATGACTAGTTTACAATAATCTAAGTTAGTGTTTACGTATTGTTTTTATTAAAAACATGCTTATTCAATTTCTTTAAATAGTTTAAAAAAGTAAATTCTTCTGCTAATCCCTGAACCTTTTTGGATTTTTCCTTCAGTGCAGAGTTACTCATTTCAACTGCATTGTTCACAATTTTTAAAAAACCGTCTGAAGTATTTAATTTCCAAACAAATCCATTTTCGTCATCTATATAATGAGCAATACTGCCCACATCTGAAACAATTGGAATAATACCATAACAAGCAGCCTCCGCAATTACTTTTGGAAATCCTTCTGAGGCTGTTGATGGCAATAATAAAAAATGAGATTGCTTTAAAATAGCATGAACATCTTTTGATCCCAAAAAACCGTGAAAATGAACTTTATCTTTCAAAAAAGTGGATTTTTTTTTATATAACTCAAAATCCTCACCATTACCAATAAAATTGACAGTGGCAATTTTATCCAATGGTAGTGTTGCTAATGCCTCAATAATTCTATCAACACCTTTTGCATTTTCAAGTCTTCCAACAAAAGTAAACACAAATGGAGAATTAAAGGTCTTTTCTGCGCCAATTAACTTTCCTAATTCAATAGCGTCAAGAGTCAAACAAGGATTTTCAAAAGAAAAACAATGTTTGGGTTGCTTGTCCCAAAATCCATTGATGGTCACATTGCAGTTTGCCCAATTTTTTTTTAACCACCATCTTTCAATGCTATAAGATAACGGCGGATTTGATTCGTTCCAATTTCCAGCATACTTCACCCAAAAAGTGAATTTTCTAGAAATGAAAAACGAAAATAGTGGCAATAAAAACAATCCCATGCTCGTGGGCAATCGCAGTTGAACTTCGGTGGCACCATTAACCGTCTTTACAACCTGATAAATTATTTTTGGAATTTTTGTAAAAATTAAAATTTTATCTAAAAGTGTTTTGCCTCCATAGGCCGGAATTGGAACAAAAGTAACGTTGCTTTTTGAATAAGGCAAGGAACTAGGTGGAGCTTTTGAAGTATGTAAACACGCAACATGAAAAACTTCATCCCAATAATCTGCCAAAAAATCGACTTCATTTATTGTTGAACCCCAACCGATAATGACTCCCTCGTCATTTCTATAATGTTGCGTATGTGAAATGATAACTAATTTTTTCATTTAATCAATAATTTCCATGTATTTTTTTATAATGATTTCCCATTTGAATTTTTCTGACCAAAGTTTTGCGTTTTCTGAATAACGATTGTAATTCTCGATAATATCATGCATTGCTATCATAATTTCATCCGAATCATGTGGATTAACCAATCTTCCAGAAAATCCTTCATCAATTGCGTCTGCAATACCACTACTTTTTGACCCAATGGAGGGCAATCCTAAAAAATTTGCTTCCAAAACGGCGATACCAAAACCTTCTACATCGCCATTCTTTAAATGGTCACTCAACATAATAAAAACCTTTGCTTTCGACACAACTTGTTTTAAATCTATTGATGATAATGCGCCATGAAAAGTGATATTTTCAAAAACACCAATTGATTTTGAAAGGGTCTCAAATTTTTGCTTTTCTGTAGGAATACCAATAATATGATAATGTATTTCTGGGAATGATTTTTTTAATCCTACCAATGCATTGATTACATTTTGTTGACCTTTTCTAGAAGTCACATTGCCAACCGTCACGATGGCTGGATTTCCTATTACATCCAAATTTAACACCACTTCTTCACTTTTCGGAATAGAAAAACCGTTATTGATTACTTCAATTTTTAAAAAGGCATTCTTTTCGAGCGCCAACTGCTTGGTGAAGTTTGAAACCGCAATTAATTTATCAAATTGAGATAAACTCCATTTGGTTTGTAGTTTGCTGATTGTTCCACCGGCATTAATTTCTGAACCGTGAAGCACAGCAATTGCTTTGGTATTGGGAAAAAAAACTTTCATATAGGCACCAATCCACAGAGAAAATTTACCCGAATAGATACTAGTGCTCATTTTGGCAGACTGAACGGCTCGTATAGTTTGTACAATCCTTTTCAAATAAGTAACGACTACTAATCGATGTCTTTTTGTTCTTAAAACTTTAAATGGCAATGTGGTATCGAAAAGCACATCTTCTTCAATAGTGTGTGAACGCTGATCAGTAATGACGGTAACTTCTTTGCCTTCTTTCTGCAAGGAAAGTGCTAAATGCAATGCATGATTGCCAATACCACCGGGCAAAGGTGGAAACTCTGAGGATATGATGATTACTTTTTTCAATTCTTAACGTATACAAAAAACATTATTTGGCATACCTTCAAATTCTTTCAAATCTAAATCCAAAAGACGATAGCCACAATTTCTAAGAAAGTCTAAAACTTGATAATCATCATTGGTTTCAATGACCATTATAGGCTTACAACTTGTAATTGTTTCTTTCAATCCCTTCAAAACATTGAGTTCATAACCATCAACATCGATTTTTATAAAATTTGGCTTAACATTCTTATTGGCTAAATAATTGTCAAGATTTATTTGTCGTATCAAGACTTTATTTTTAACGTTTATTTTAGAATTCAAAATATTACTTGTTTGCCCATATAAATTCAACATGATATCGCAATCTTCGCTACCAATGGCAACATTCTCTGATGTAATATTCG
>JBILYQ010000174.1:0-5088 GCA_044377655.1 Flavobacterium sp. | reverse complement strand
TCAAATTCATCGACTTTGATGGCCCCAATTTTTTCGATGGCTTTCTGGGAACGAATATTCTGTGCGCCAATGTGAAAATATACTTTATCAACATATTGAAAAGCATAATCCAACATTGTTTTTTTTAGGACTTTATTATAATTATTTCCCCAAAATTTACGCCCAATAAACGTATAACCAATAAGTATTGAATTTTCTTTTTCATTGTAGTCATAGTATCTGCTAGTTCCAATTGCTTCGTTGGTTTTGCTATCACGAATAATAAAAGCGCCTTTCGAAACTATTGCGCCTTCGAAAAAAATTTGAAAAACATCTAGTTGGTGTCGCAATTTATTAGGATGTTGTTCCCAAAGCAATTCATCATTAGCAACAACATATAATTCCTCAAAATCATTTTCATTCAACGGAACTAATTTGATAATTTCGTTTTCAAGATTTTCTGGCTGTAATTTGAAATTCATTGTTTTTATATTAGCAAAAACCTATTTGAGAAATTAGAAATAGTTTTAGTGAAATTATAAGATTCACATATTTATGGAAATTATAACAAACTACTATTTCAATTCAAATCTTAAATGTTTAATTTTGGATAAATTTAGTACTAATCTTTTTAAAAATATCTATTATGGCTTTTGAATTAGCACAATTACCTTATGCATACGATGCTTTGGAACCTTATATCGATGCCCGTACGATGGAAATTCATCACACAAAACATCACAATGCTTATACAACCAATCTAAACGCAGCGGTTGTTGGAACAGATATGGAAGGAAAAACGATTGAAAACATTTTAATCAATCTTGACCTAAAAAACATGGCCGTTCGCAATAACGGTGGTGGTTTTTATAACCATAACTTGTATTGGGCTATAATGTCTCCGAATGGCGGCGGACTTCCAACAGGTGACTTATTGGAGGCAATAGAAAAAGATTTTGGTTCCTTTGAGGATTTTAAAGTAAAATTCAGCAAAGCTGGAGTAACACAATTTGGTTCAGGTTGGGCGTGGCTTTGTGTTCAAAAGGGTGGCAAACTAGACATTTGTGGAACACCAAATCAAGACAATCCCTTGATGCCTGGCGTTGGCTGTGGCGGAACACCTATTTTGGGGATGGATGTTTGGGAACATGCATACTATTTACATTATCAAAACCGTCGTCCAGATTATGTTGAAGCTTTTTTCAATGTAATTAACTGGCAGGAGGTTTCAAGACTGTATGCTGTGGAGAAATAATACAAAATAATATTAATTGTCTAACCCGATTGTGAAAGCTGTCGGGTTTTTTTATAAAATTAAACAGGCGGAATTTCTTCCACCTGTTTGCCCCAAATCTACCATAAATTTAACCTACTTAATTCTATGGAAAGACAAATCTAACAACAAAGTGCCAATAAAATATACTTTTGTATAAATAAATTGAAATAATGGGCAAATAAGAGTAAAATTTGCGCCATTTATTGGTTTTTTAATACTTCTAGAAAATAAAAAAGGCGAAAATTTCTTTTCACCTTTTTTGCCCCAAATCTACCATAAACTTAACCTACTAATGCTATGGTCCGTCAAATATAATATAACGACTATTTTCTTAACAAATATTTCTGTTGAACTACAACAAAAATCGTTAAAAAGCATTAAATGACATAATTAATAGGCTCTTGCGTCTTTTCCTTCGTAGAAATTCATGAATGCTTTGTTCACAACACGGTTTCCACCAGGTGTTGGATAATCACCAGTGAAATACCAATCGCCTAAATTTTTAGGGCAAGCGATGTGCAAATCTTCAACGGTTTGAAAAATTATTTTTACTTCTGCCTTAATGTCTTTAGAGCTTAGCATTTCCGCGATTTTATCTGATACTTCTTGAGGTTGGAATGGTTTGTAAATTTCTGTTACAAAATTGACAACGTCTGTATCTTTGAAATTCTCCTGTGCTTTACATTTTGCATATACCTCATCAACAATATAATACCTATTTCGCTCTTTCAAAAGTTCTAAAGCGGCTTTGAATGCAACCAATCCTTCTAGTTTTGCCATATCAATACCATAACAATCTGGATAACGTATTTGTGGTGCCGAAGAGACGACAACAATACGTTTTGGGTTTAGCCTGTCCATCATCTTGATGATACTCATTTTTAGCGTTGTTCCGCGAACGATACTATCGTCAATGATTACTAAATTGTCCGTTGGTTTTATTACGCCGTACGTTACATCGTATACATGTGCCACCAAATCATTTCGACTACTGTCTTCCGTGATAAACGTCCTTAACTTGGCGTCTTTAATAGCTATCTTTTCTGTTCTAATTTTAACCGATAGAATTTCCTCTAGCTTTTCTTTGGTTAATGTTTTTCTATTGTTGAGAATAAATTGATTTTTTCTTTGGTTTAAAAAATCCTGAGCTGCTTCTACCATTCCATAAAAAGACGTTTCGGCCGTGTTTGGAATATAGGAAAAAACAGTGTTGTCAGTATCGTTCTCAATGGCATTTAAAACTGCCGGAAGAATTAATTTTCCAAGATGTTTTCTTTCTTGATAAATTTCGGCATCGCTTCCGCGAGAAAAATAAATACGTTCAAATGAACATGCTTTTTTTAGGGTTGGTGTTATAATCTCTTCTTGAGATAGCGCCCCATTTTTTTTGATAATTAAAGCATGACCAGGTTGCAATTCTTGTACTTTTTCAAAAGGAACATTGAAAACAGTTTGGATTACTGGTCTTTCAGAAGCAACTACTACAATTTCATCATCTTCATAAAAATAGGCTGGACGAATTCCTGCTGGATCTCTAAAAACAAATGCATCACCATGGCCTAATAATCCTGCCATGGCATAGCCTCCATCCCAACCTTTGGAGGCACGTTTTAAAATTTTGGCAATATCTAGCTTTTCAGCAATTACTGGCGAAGCTTCCCTTTTTGACAACCCATTGTTTTTACACTCTTGGTATAATTCCGTAACCTCATCATCAAGAAAATGACCTATTTTTTCCATAACGGTAACCGTATCCGCCATTTCTTTTGGATGTTGCCCTAATTCTACCAAACTATTAAAAAGTTCAGTAACGTTGGTCATATTGAAGTTTCCTGCCAAGATTAGATTTCGATGCATCCAATTGTTCTGACGCAAAAAGGGATGAACGTTTTCAATGCTATTTTTTCCAAAAGTACCATAGCGAACATGGCCTAAAAACAATTCTCCGATATAAGGAATATTCTCTTTTTGCAACGCTACATTGTCTTGATATTCTGGATGAGAAGTTAACTCCTCGTTGATTCTCTCATTGATTTGGGCAAAAACATCTTGAATTGCCTGTGCTTGATTGGAACGCACGCGGCTAATGTATCTTTCGCCGGGTTCAACATCCAGTTTAATGGAGGCAAAACCCGCACCATCTTGCCCACGGTTGTGTTGCTTTTCCATTAGAAGATACATTTTTTGTATTCCGTAAAAAGCCGTACCGTATTTTTCTTTATAGTATTCTAACGGTTTTTTTAATCGTAAAAGTGCTATTCCACATTCGTGTTTTACAGCATCACTCATTGTAGTTGTATTTAGTAGTTGTGTGTTCTTTTGGCGCTACAAATTTCGACAATTTTTAATAATAAGTTTCCAAATTAAAGTTAAAACCCGAAGCTGATTTAAATAAAAAATGCCCCGAAATTTCGAGGCATCAATTTATTATAATTCTATATCAAATTGTGTTAATGCTTTGAATTGTTTCAATCTTTCTTGCACCTCTTCTTTTTTTAGGGCAACCATTCTTTCTGTTCCAAATTTTTCCACACAGAATGAGGCTAAATTAGAACCTTGAATGATGGCGTTTTTCATATTTTCAAAAGAGATGTTTTCACTTTGCGTGATATATCCCGAAAAACCCCCAGCAAAAGTATCGCCAGCACCAGTTGGATCAAAAACTTCTTCTAACGGCAATGCAGGTGCAAAGAAAACTTCTTTTCCTTGAAACAATAATGCGCCGTGTTCTCCTTTTTTTATCACCACGTATTTTGGTCCCATGGTATGAATTTTTGCAGCGGCTTTTACCAAAGAATATTCTCCTGATAATTGTCGGGCTTCTTCGTCATTAATGGTAATAACATCCACGCGTTTTATTACTTCTAATAATTCTGGCAAGGTGCAATCCATCCAAAAATTCATGGTATCCAAAACCACCAATTTTGGTTGTGTTTCCATTTGATCCAAAACGCTACTTTGAACCATTGGATGTAGGTTTCCTAACATCACAACATCCGCATTTTTAAAATTTTGAGGAACAACTGGATTAAAATCTGCCAAAACATTAAGTTCTGTGATTAAAGTATCTCTTGAATTTAAATCGTTGTGGTATTTTCCACTCCAAAAGAATGTTTTTCCACCTTTAACAACTTCAAGACCCGAAATATCAATGTTTTTGCTAGTCAATAAATCTAAATATTCTTGTGGAAAATCGTCACCAACAACCGAAACGATAGCTGATTGCAAGTTAAAATGTGAAGCCGAAAGCCCAATAAATGTTGCCGCGCCACCTAATATTTTGTCTGTTTTTCCGAAAGGAGTTTCAATAGCGTCGAAAGCAACCGTCCCGACTATCAATAATTTATTCATATTTTGTCATTGCGAGATTTGAAGCAATCCCTAATTAAAGCGCAAAGATAGTTTATAAGTTGCAGAGTTGCAAAGTGGCTTTATTATTTACAAAAGTTTTGCCTCTTCCTTTTCATAAAAAGCATCAATCGATAAATTAGACAAACTCGAAGCGTAAACGGCTAGTTCATCACAGCGTTCGTTTTGAGGATGGTTGTTGTGTCCTTTTATCCATTTGAAATCCACTTGGTGTTTGCGGTAAATTTTTAGGAAACGCTTCCATAAATCAGCATTTTTTCGATCAACGAAACCTTTTTTTTCCCAGCCTAAAACCCATTTTTTATCAACTGAATCAACCACATATTTAGAATCGGAAACGACTAAAACTTTCATATTCGGGTTTTTTAGTTTCTCGAGACCAACGATGACGGCCAATAGTTCCATTCTGTTATTGGTAGTATGACGAAAACCTTCGTAGAATTCCTTTTTGTGAGGCGTTCCAA
>JBILYQ010000175.1:0-5088 GCA_044377655.1 Flavobacterium sp. | reverse complement strand
TATAATCTCAAAATTTACATCTTTTTTCCATGTTTCTTGCAAATCATTCATTTCTTCCAATTCGCTAATGCAAGGGGTACACCATGTAGCCCAAAATGAAAATATATATATTTTATCTTTTTCAGCATAATCATTTTTTAAAGAAACACTTTTTCCATCAAGATTGAATAAACTCAAATCTGGAAGTTGTTTCTGAGCGAATGTGTTTAATCCAATAAAAAGCAATAATAGTTGTAATTTTTTCATTTTTATCTGTTTTACCTGCAAATAAATGAATAATAATAATTAAAATAGAGCTTTTTTTATTTTATTTGTACAATAAAAATCAATGTCTTTTATCATGAAAAATTTTAAATTTATTTTTCTTCTTTTAACTATTTTTTTTCTGAATTCTTGTAGTGATACCGTTGTTCTACAAGAAACAGCAGATGGTAGTGTTGATGCTCCTCCAGTTTCTGGATATTTTAAGAAAAGAGTACTAATTGAAGATTACACAGGTACTTGGTGTGGAAATTGCGCTAGAGTGGCCTATGCAATAGGAAAAGTCTTTGAAGATCCAGATAATAAAGCTGTGGCAGTTGCAATACATAACGGAAATGATCCCTATCATTTTGAAGGTTATCTGCCATTGAAAGAATTAATTTCACCTGACAATGATTTGCAATTACCACAGTCAAGATTAAATAGAACAATTGTTTGGACTGCGCCAGAAGCGTTAAATGTTCAACAAGTAAAAAACTTAACAGGTAATAATTGTGGTTTAGGTTTGGCAATGAACACACAAGTTTTAAATGGCAATGTTACTTTGGATGTTAAAATTAAATTTGTTGAAAATTACTCTGATTTAAAATTGGTAGTTTATTTGTTGGAGGATAATTTATTATATAATCAGACTAACTATTCAACTTATTTTGGCAATGTTAATCCGGTGGTTAATTTTGAGCATAATCATGTTTTACGTGCTTCTCTAACGAATGTTCTTGGAGATGCCATCACTGAAAACGCTTCAATTTATCAAACTATCACTAAAACTTTTAGTGTTCCAGTTCCTTCTGATGTTGCCAATGCTGAAAATATAAATTTTGTAGCTTTTATTGTTGATTCAAATAATCTAGTCATTAATGTCAGAGCTGCTCATGCAAATGAAAATCAAGACTTTGAAGTTAATCCGTAATATAATATTAGGAATTAAATTTACTGATTTTAAACAACAAAACCAACTTACAAGTTGGTTTTTTTGTTTTGTGATAATTCAATTAAAATTGAATTAATTTTTTAATAAAAACAGTAAAGGAATATGTAGGCGATCACTCCATGCTTTTTCCGAATGATCTTTGCCAGGGAAAAATTTTGTGCTCCAGTTTATAGATGTAAATCCTTTTTTAGTCATCACAATGTCCACTTTTTGTTGTAATTGAGGATATAAAGCATCCAACGTTTGGTCTCCGCAATCAAAGTAGATTTTGTGGGTTATTGGATTTGGAAGATTTGATTTCAGATAGTTTACAAAAGTATCTGGAATTGGATTGTTTTCAACTGAAAATATACCAGGCCAATGCGTTGATATACATGCCGCGCCACCAAATACTTTTGGGTATTCACAAATGGCATATATAGAAATCAATCCGCCCATACTTGAACCAGCAATAAAAGTATTCTCTCTGTCAACTTGTGTAGAAAAAGTTTTGTCTATAAAAGGTTTTAATTCTATAACCAAAAATTTCAAATACAAATCCGATAGGGGTTTGAATCTATCGGTACTTCTTCCTGACTTTTGCAATTTTGCAGTTATTGTATCTTTTTGTATTTGTGTTAAATTTTCATATGGTTTTTTTGGGAAGTACTCTACATGACGTTTTTGTCCATTATTCCAAATACCAACAACTATAAATTTTTTTGTTTTATTTTCATTTATCAATTTACCTGCAACTTCATCTACTTCCCAAGATTGTTTGTTCCATGTGATTTCTGAGTCAAAAAGCATGTTACCGTCGTGCATATACAGTACGGAATATTTTTCTTTATCGGAATATCCATCGGGTAACCAAACATCAATATTTCGAGCATCAACAAATTGTGATTTGAAATTTTCAAAACGTTTAACTTTTCCGCTAGATACTTTCATTTCTTGTGCCTGGGAAAGTGTCACAAAAAGAATAAAAATTAATAGTTCAGTATATTTTTTCATTTTATTAGCGTTTTAAAGCAAAGTGCCCTTTTGCGCTTCGTCCGTCCTCAAATTGAATGCTATACCAATAATCATCTGATGGCATTAGTTGTCCGTTGTAGGTACCATCCCATCCTAATCCTGTTGTTCCAATTTGTTTTAATAATTTCCCATACCTATCAAAAATATAAATTATTGAGCGATAATTGAATTCTTCGCTAACTCCTTTTACATTCCAATAATCATGGAAACCATCACCATTTGGTGTGAAATAAGCTGGAATTCCAAGTACAGGAATAGCTACCGGACCAACGATTCCACAACCATTGATGTCCTTTATATACACTTCATGTAGTCCAATAGGAACATTATTAAAAAAGTTGCTGACTTGATATGGACCATTGATATCGTCCAAAGCATATTGATAATCACCAGAACCAATAGCAGTTATCAAAACTGTATTTATATCCGATAAATCCACAATATCAATGTCTATAAGCTGTGCTATTTCAGAATTGACTATTGTTATATTCTTAGTTTTAGTGCAATTATTAATAGTAGTAACGGCAACACTGTAGTTTCCTTCATTGCTAACCGTAATGGATGGGTTCGTTTCGCCAGATAGTATTAAACCGTTAAAATACCACTGATAGTTATAATCTGTAGTTGGTGTGGCGTCAACAAAGCTTGCACTTATAGTAATCTGAGTTTCTGGAAGGCATATTTGCAAGGCTTCCTCCAAATCAATTTTTGGAGTAGGAGTAATGATAAATGGTAAAATTACTTGCGCAGTACAATCGGTGTTTATTGAGTTTTCGACTATAACTTTTACATTTTGAGTTGCTGTTACAAATGGATTTGGCAATGGACTTTGTAAGGGTATATTGTTTTCATCAAAATAATATACTATCATTCCCGTTTGTCCACCAAGGATAATGTCTTCAAAACCAGTAGTGTCAAAACTGTAGATTCCGTCTTGATTTATGGGGTCAAACTCATCATCGCATGTTGTTGTCAAATTCTGTGAAACGGCAAAAGCTTCGGGCAAATCATCGACAATAAATTGAAGGTTCATTCGGTCATAACACGGGCCATTTGTTACCATTGTTACATTGTTTGTTACTTGTATTGTAATGATTTCTGAACCATTTACATTAAAAGGATTTGGCAACGGACTAGATAATTGGGTTCCATTTGATTTAAAATAACTGACAGAAACATTTGTTTGTCCATTTAGTACTAAGGCTTCAATTCCCGAGGTATCAAATCCATAAATGCCATCTTGATTGTCATCACAGTGGCGAATTAAATTTAATGCATTTACAGAATTTGCAAAAGGTAATGATTCTACAATAAGGTTAAATGTGATAAAACCATAACACGAATTATCTAAATTGCTTTCTACTCTAACCCAGATTGTCTGTAAATTTGGATATCCGATATTTCTATAATTGGCAGTATTGGTTATTGCCAAAGAATTTCCTGAAGCGTCTGTTTCTGAAAGAAAATCGGCTTCGCTTTTATAATATTTAATAGTATAAGCGCTTGGATTTGTTAGAATTGCTTGTATTGATGAAGTAACATTGCTAAAATTAAATTCAGAAACACCGTCTCTATCATCATTAATTGCATCTAGAAAATCATCACATTTATAACTACTTGGAATTTGGAAACTTGCTGGTATTTGAGTTACAGAAACAACTAAGTTCATTTGGGCTACCCTAAAACAGCCGTCACTATTTTCAACCCTGCAATAGACCGTAGTGTTCGAAGTAACGAAAGCAATTGGATTATTGATTAATTGTAAATTATCTGCATTGTTTGCAGCAGCAAGAGTAGTGTAATAAGTAAAAATATGATTTGTTGCATCTGCAGAAATAGTATTTTCTTTTTGTCTTAAATTAAAACTAGAAATGCCATCTGTATCCTCATCACATTGCACTAAAATAACAGGTGAAGTAATAATAGGCAAGGCATAGGTGGTTAAAGTGGCATTATCAGATAGCAAGCCACAAGAATTTCCTGTTTTGTTTAATAGTACACGGTATTTGTAACCAACCATGGAAGGTGTCACATTTGACACTGTTAAAATAATTGAAGTACTTCCTGAATAAGTTGTATTATTGACAATGTTAGTCCAGTTAGTTCCGCCATCTGTGGAAAGTTGCCATTGATAACTGTCAATACTATTTGTGTCAATTGTAAAGGTTGCGCTTTGGAGTTCGCAAGCAATACTGTTTTGAGGCTGTGTATTTATGATTATTGGGGCAGAGATAATATAATTAGAATTTGGATTTAAATACCCATTTCCACTGGTTACAATTCCATTTGCATTTACATTTGGAGGTGAATTATTTCCTAATATCCCATCTGAATTATTATCAATATATCCCGCTTCAATAACGTCATTACATAAATCATTATCGCTATCTAATTCAATAGCGTTATATATTCCGTCATTATCAGTATCGGCTAAAGTGAAATTTAAGACTCCATTGTTGGGAGTTGTTTCTAGTTGATTTGCTAATCCGTTAGTGCCAAAATTGCTACCATCAATGACTCCAGTATTGTTGCTGTCAATTGCACCGCTTCCAGACTCGTCCAAATCATGAATTCCATCATTATCAGAATCTAAATCTAAATAATCATAAATACCGTCAATATCTGTGTCTACTGGCGTCAATCCACTACCAAACGCATTGTCAATTCCGTCATTATTGGTATCTGAGTTGGAAAGTGCAATAAAATTTTGTCCTTGAGATTCAACAACATCTAAAATACCATCATTATCACTATCAAAGTCAAATTGGTCTGAAATTCCATCACCGTCAGAGTCAATTGGGACGCACGAAGCAAAAAGTTTTAAAGCTACTCTGCTAGTTGTTACATCGCTAAGATTTTTATTGGTAACTGTTATTGAA
>JBILYQ010000173.1:0-5109 GCA_044377655.1 Flavobacterium sp. | reverse complement strand
CGCAACTAGTGGCGATATTTATGTTAACGATGTTCCTGTAAAATCAAACTATAAAGTAAAACCCTTGGACGTTATTCGGTTGATGTTGACTCATCCGCCTTTTGACAACACGGTCTTGCCCGAAAATATTCCACTGGACATTGTTTATGAAGATGATGCTTTGTTGCTTATCAACAAGCCACCAGGATTTGTGGTGCATCCAGGTCACGGGAATTACACAGGTACTTTGGTCAATGCATTGGCCTATCATTTTGAGAATTTGCCAATGAATTCAAGCGAAAGACCGGGATTGGTTCATCGAATTGATAAAGACACTTCGGGACTTTTGGTAATTGCCAAAACCGAGCAAGCCATGAGTTTTTTGGCCAAGCAATTTGAAGATAAAACGTCAGATAGAGAATATATCGCTTTGGTTTGGGGCAATGTAAAAGAAGATGAAGGTACTGTAGATGGCAATATTGGCCGCCATGTGAAAGACAGAATGCAAATGGCTGTTTTTCCTGATGGCGATCAAGGAAAACCTGCCGTTACTCATTATAAAGTGATTGAAAGATTGGGATATGTAACACTCATTTCGTGTAAATTGGAAACTGGACGAACGCATCAAATTCGTGTTCACATGAAGTACATTGGTCACACTATTTTCAATGATGCCCGATATGGAGGCGATTTGATTTTGAAAGGAACCACTTTTACCAAATACAAACAGTTTGTAGACAATTGTTTTAAGACCTTGCCAAGACAAGCTTTACACGCAAAGACATTAGGATTTCAACACCCAACGACCAAAGAGTTCATGAGTTTTGATACTGATTTGCCACAAGATATGTTGGATTGCATCGATAAATGGCGCAATTATACCAAGTCGCACACTAATGATGAAGAATAAAAAAAGTCCCTTATTGGGACTTTTTTGTACCAAAGAACGAAAGAGGTTTCTTAACTAGTCTCATTCGAAGTTATGTTTCTAAAGAGGTTGTTGCTTTTTGGTTCGAAATCCTATTAACTTAATTCTTCATTCAATGTTTTTTTCTTAGGAAATCCCCATCACTTGGCCGTTCTCCATTTTTTTACCAATCCAAATTGGTTCAATCCAAAATCCAAGGACAAAAAAACACTAAGTCTTACCAAGTGCTTTTTTTTTGACCAATTGGCAATAACCTACATTCAAATTTCCAAGTCAAAGAATTAAACCTTATTTTAGCATTTCAATTACCATACTCATGATTTCAGAAAAACAATTTCAAGCAGAACTCGATTTAATCATACAAAACGGTATTCGAGAAGATATTGGCCCAGGCGATTACAGCTCGCTGGCGTGTATTCCAGAAACGGCAAATGGTAAAGCCAAATTACTAGTCAAAGACAAAGGAATAATTGCTGGAGTGGCTTTTGCTAAAATGATTTTTGAAAATGTTGATCCTACATTGCAAGTGGAAACTTTTATAGAAGATGGTGCAAAAGTGAAGCAGGGCGACATTGTTTTCCATGTTTTGGGGAGCTCACAATCCATACTAAAAGCGGAACGACTAGTTCTAAATTCAATGCAACGAATGTCGGCCATTGCTACTAAAACAAACCAATATGTACAGCTTTTGGAGAACACCAAAACCAAAATTTTAGATACCCGAAAAACAACTCCTGGTTTCCGAGCCTGCGAAAAATGGGCGGTCAAAATCGGAGGCGGACAAAACCATCGCTTTGCTTTATACGACATGATTATGCTTAAAGACAACCACATCGATTTTGCAGGAGGAATAGCCCAAGCCATCACCAAAACCAAGGAATATTTGAAATTTCATAACCTTGATTTAAAGATAATTGTCGAAGCTAGAAACCTTTATGAAATTCAAGAAATACTTAAAAATGAAGGCGTATTTAGAATAATAATAGATAATTTTAATTTTGAAGACACCAAGAAAGCAGTTGCGTTAATAGGTGATAAGTGTCTTACAGAATCGTCGGGTAATATTAATGAAAAAACCATCAGAAACTATGCCGAATGTGGCGTAGATTACATTTCCTCAGGCGCATTAACCCATTCGGTTTACAACATGGATTTGAGCCTCAAAGCATTTTAACAAAATAGTAAACTAGTTTCTTGAAGCAGTCCGTTTCAAGCCAACAGCCAAAAATATGTCACTAGAAATAGAACAAAAACTCGAAAAAATACCAGTAGTAAAACAACTAGTATTGTTGCTCAAGAAAATAACGTTGCCTTGGTTGGCCGGACTTTCTTTTTATGATTTGCTTGAGCTGTACATCATCGGAATTGTGGAAGGCGCCATTTCCTATCGCGCCGCCGCCATTGCCTTCAGTTTTTTCATGGCACTATTTCCCTTTGCATTGTTTATCTTAAACCTCATTCCATACATTCCTATCGAAGGATTTCAGCAAGATTTTCTCGATTTTGTTCGAGACGGAGTGCCGCCAAACACCTTTGACGCCATTTCAAAAATTATCAACGATATTCTCCATAACAGCTACCAAGGATTATTATCAACCGGATTTTTCCTCTCCATTTTTCTAATGGCAAACGGCCTTAACGCCATTCTAGGCGGTTTTGAAAACTCCTATCATATGGTTATCAAACGCTCCTTTTTTCGTCAATACATTATTGCGCTCGGCATGTCGATAATTTTTTCATTTCTGCTATTATTTACGGTGGCAACCATCGTAGTCTTTGAGGTTTTTATTCAAAAATCGGCTATACAAAACGTGTTATCCGAAAGTATTCCGCTAATACAAATGGGTCGCTACGTATTTCTAATTACCATGATATTGACTGTCACCTCCATCTTATTTAAGTTTGGTACCAAGCGAGAAACAAAACGTTCCTTTCTTTCCATCGGCGCCGTTTTTACAACCATTTTAATTATTTTATCGTCCTATATATTCGGAATTTGGGTGTTGAAATTCTCCAAATACAACGAATTATATGGCTCCATCGGCACGCTGTTAATTGTCATGTTTTATATTTGGATTAATTGCACCATTTTGCTTTTAGGATTTGAATTGAACACCACTATACAACGATTGAAAAAACAACATCAACAATAAAAAATGCTAGATTTATTGTAGCATTTGAAGCTTATTCCTGCTATTCGCTCTATCTTTTTCTTTTTTAAAAGAAAAAAATGAAAAAGGATGCCGCTACTATCAGGGCTAAAACACATCACTATGAAAAAGAACACACTCTGTATCGTATTATTATTGGTGTCTCTGATGGGCAATGCTCAGCATCATAATGTTCTCGGCCAATGGAAATCAATTGATGACGTAACTGGCAAAGCCTTAGCCATAATAGAACTCTACGAAAAATCTGGAAAAATCTATGGACGTGTCCACGATATCCTCGATCCAAAAAACAAAAAACGACTTTGCATCAATTGTACAGGAGATGATAAAAACAAACCTATTCTAGGAATGACCGTTATCAAAGGACTAGTTAAAGATCAAGAGGAATATAATTCAGGAAAAATTCTTGACCCCAAAAGTGGCAAGCTCTATAAATGCTACATTACCTTGGAAGATAAAGACAAACTTAAAGTGCGCGGTTTCATAGGTGTTTCTCTTTTTGGACGTACCCAATATTGGTACCGAATAAAACAATAAGAAAAAATTGCAAACCCACTAAACGATTATTTAATAACAAAATAACAAAAAAAAAATGCCATTCTTTGTCGAAGTAATTTTACCGCTTTCATTACCCAAAACCTTTACCTACTTGGTTTCGGAAATGGAGTTTAACTACATTAAAAAAGGAATGCGCGTGGCTGTACCATTCGGCAAAAGCAAAATATATACTGCTTTAGTAATCGATTTGCACCAAAACCAACCCGTTTTATACGAAGCCAAAGAAATTCATCAAATCCTGGACGATAAACCCATTGTAAACGAATTACAAATCAATCTTTGGCAATGGATTTCC
The DNA here is from genome assembly GCA_044377655.1 of Flavobacterium sp. Taxonomy (GTDB): domain Bacteria; phylum Bacteroidota; class Bacteroidia; order Flavobacteriales; family Flavobacteriaceae; genus Flavobacterium. The sequence goes on along the minus strand of JBILYQ010000173.1, from coordinate 1,178 downwards.
AATTATTACATGTGTTCAATCGGTGATGTCTATCGTGGCGCATTGCCATCGGCACTTTTGTTAGAAAGCGAAACCATTATTTCCCAAAAAAGCGAAACTTTTGTTGATCAAGCCTCCCTTTCCGACGATGAATTTTTGGTTTACCAAGCCTTGCAAAAGCAGAGTTCGTTAAAAGTGCAAGACATCATGTCTATTTTGAACAAAAAGAACATCTTTCCGGTACTACAAAAATTAATTGATAAAAAAATCCTTTTTTTGGAGGAGGAAATACAACAGGAATATAAACCAAAACTCATTCGCTACATCCGTTTGCACCAACAACACCAGGCAGAAGGAGCTTTAATGGCGTTGCTGGATAGTTTAAAAAGTGCCAACAAACAAAAAGAATTAGTGATGCAGTATTTTCAATTACAAGCACAAGACAAAAAACCAATAACAGTAAAACAATTGACGGAAGTTGCAAACACAACAACCGCAATCGTCAAAGCATTGATTGATAAGCAAATCTTCGAGGAATATTTTATTCAAGAAGACCGCGTAAATTTTGATAAAAACAAAACTGAAAACAAGCTGCATTTAAGTAATGCACAGCAAACTGCTTTAACCGAAATTAAAACCGTTTTCGCTAAAAAGGAAGTTTGTTTGTTACACGGAGTAACCTCAAGTGGAAAAACCGAAATTTACACTTCACTTATTGAGGAGTATATTGCGCAAGGCAAACAAATACTCTATTTATTACCAGAAATTGCTTTGACAACACAATTAGTTGGTCGGTTGACGCAACATTTTGGAAATCAAGTGGCTGTTTTTCATTCAAAATACAGTAATAATGAACGCGTTGAGGTTTGGAACCAAGTTTTAAACAATTCCGAGAAGGCGCAAATAGTGATAGGAGCGAGGTCGGCTTTGTTTTTGCCATTTTCAAATTTGGGAATAATCATTGTAGATGAAGAACATGAACAGACTTTTAAACAACAAGATCCTGCTCCGCGATACCATGCTCGCGATACTGCTATTGTTTTAGCAAACGCTCACCAATCAAAAGTTTTATTAGGTTCGGCTACTCCAAGCATCGAAACCTATTTCAATGCGCAATCCAATAAGTTTGGTTTAGTAACCATTACAGAGCGATTTGGGAAAGTTCAAATGCCTGAGATTGAATTGGTGGATTTAAAAGA
>JBILYQ010000012.1:0-15225 GCA_044377655.1 Flavobacterium sp. | reverse complement strand
TGTAATTCAAAACGACCAGCCTTATAAAATTTTCACAGCAATAAACATCGGTAAAAAAACCAAACAAATTGTCTATCAAAACATTGGTTTGGCGTTTGCAGTAAAAGCTATTGTTTTGGTACTCGGAGCAGGAGGATTAGCCACAATGTGGGAAGCCGTTTTTGCCGATGTAGGCGTGGCATTGTTGGCAATTTTAAATGCAGTGCGAATTCAGAGAATGAAGTTTTAAAGTTTAATTATTATATAAGATAAGAAAAAAGAATGCTTATACTATAAACAAAATAGTAGCTTCAAATTTCATATAGCACCTTTTTTAACATAATGTTAATACCAAATCAATATAATTTGATTACTTTTGATGCAAATTGATGTATAAATGAATAAGTTTCACATTTTAGTAATAGTTATACTTGGTTTCTTATTGATACCAACGGTAACATTTGCGTGTGGAAGTAATTCAGAAAAAGATTCTTGCAACAAAGAAACTTCTGCAAATACAGAAAAAATGGATTGTTGTAAAAATGATAATCATTCGAAAAATAAAAACAACGAGGGCTGCAATGGAAAATGTGGTCACTCAAATTGTGTAACTACTTCAACTCAATTTAGTGTAGTATTTTTCGAAATACAATTCAACAACAGTAATTTTTCTTTTTCAGATAAAAAATCAAATTATTTCAATTCAGAAGACAATCTTTCTTCTGGTTTTTCCTCACTTTGGCTTATACCAAAAATAAGCTAAATTAAATTTTGACAGCCAAAGGTGTGTCAAATCGAAAGCAATTCTTGCTTTTAAATCATCTATTTTTTTATCGGCTAATCAACTATTAAATTATGGCTTTTTGCTATTGTTTAGTTCTGCTTTAGCGTGTTCAATTTAAAATTATCTAAAATTATTAACGAAACAGTAAGTCACTAAATCGAAAATTTCGATGAAGGTATTACCCTGTTTCATAAAATCAAATAAAATGAAAAATATAATTATCGTATTAAGCGTATTCTTAACAGCAATCACATCAGTATCAGCTCAAACAGCCAACAAAAAAGAAAGTCCTGAAACAATTTACGTTTGTCCTACACATCCTGACGAAACAAATCCAAGTTCAGGAAAATGCCAAAAATGTGGAATGGTATTAACCAAAATCACCGAAAAAGTACCTACCTACGCTCTAAAAGGAAGTCAGCCTATGACTAAAACTGTAACAAGATACGTTTGCCCAATGGACGGATCAGCTTCTGATAAACCAGGTGAATGTTCTAAATGTGCAATAAAATTGGTAAAAACCACCGAAACAGTAGAAACTCACGCTCTAAAAGGAAGTCAACCTATGACTAAAACTGTGACAAAATATGTTTGTCCTACGGATGGTTCAACTTCAGAAACAGAAGGAATGTGTTCTAAATGTGGAACGGGAATGGTAAAAATTACCGAAACTGTAGACAACCATCCTCAAAAAGGCAGTCAACCTAAAACTAAAGTTGTGACAAAATATGTTTGCCCAATGGATGGTTCAACTGCTGATGTAGCAGGAATGTGTCCTAAATGTGGAATGGATATGAAGGAAAAACAGTCTGATAAAAAATAATAGACTTACAAGAGAAGTGAAATCTATAATAACAATCTAAAATTAAATAAAATGAAAAATTTAATTATTGCTTTGAGTTTATTTTTTGTAGCCAACACAACTGTTTTGGCTCAAGAAAAAAAGGAAACTTCTAAAAAAGAAGTTCAAAAAACAATGTACACCTGCCCGATGCATTCTAACGAAGTAAGTACAATAGAGGGTGGATGTAGCAAATGTGGAATGAAAATGGTAAAAACATCAGTTCGAAAACACGACCCATCTGCAAAAGGAAGCCAAACTAAAACTAAAGTTGTTACAAAATATGTTTGTACAATGGATGGAGGAACTTCTGATAAACCAGGAAAATGTCCTAAATGTGGAATGAAATTGACTGAAATGGAGGGAGCAAAAATGAAAGACAAAGAGATGGAAGAAAACCACAAACATTAAATTTAATAAATTAATAAACCTATGGGGTCTCCAATCTCATAGGTTTAAAAAATAACCTAATTAAATAACTTAAATGAAACGTAAAAATTTTATAAAATTATCAGGATTATCATTTGCTTGCTTATTTGCAATGATAGGAATAATGATATTTTTCTCTTGTTCAAATAATAATATGGATATGGGAAATAATATGGGTATGGGAAATATGAATATGGGGCAACCAGTTCCTGTAACAGAGGGTAATTTTGCAACTCCTTTAGCAATTCCAGCAGTTGTTGGAGGAACTACAACGCTTACACCTCAAAATGTAACTGCAACTATTAATGGTTTTGGGACTGTTAGTGGTTTGGGTTATACTCCAAACGGTTTATTAGGACCAACAATCAAGGTGAATAGTGGCACTGCTGTAAATATAAATTTAGTAAATCAATTAAACGAAAAAACCAATATCCATTGGCACGGTTTAAAAATTCCAGCTGCAATGGATGGACATCCTGATAATACGGTTAATGGAGGAAGTTCCTTTACTTACAATTTTACGGTAAACCAAAGAGCAGGTTTGTATTGGTATCATCCACACGCCGAAATGCTAACGGGAAAGCAAGTATTTAAAGGATTAGCAGGTCTATTCATAGTAAATGATGCAGAAGAAACAGCATTAAACTTACCATCAGGAAACCGAGAACTTCCATTAGTAATTCAAGACAAAAGAATTTCGTCAGGAACTATTCCTTATGTCCCATCAATGATGGAAGTTATGACAGGACTAATGGGGCAGTATGTTTTGGTAAACGGAGTTTATGCTCCTTTTCATAATGTAGAAACGGCTAAATACAGAGTACGGATTTTGAATGGTTCTAATGCCAGAATTTACAATTTAGCACTCTCAAATGGTGCTTCATTTACAATAATTGGTAATGATGGTGGCTTATTAACTTCACCACAATCTCTAAATAGTTTACTATTAGGCCCAGGAGAACGAGCCGATTTGATAATTGATTTCAGTCAAACTGCTCCAAATTCTGAATTATTTTTGATTAGTAAAATGTTTAGTGGTGGCGGGAATGCCCAAGGAACTCAAGAATTTAAAATAATGAAATTCAAAACAACTTCTCAAGTAGTTGATAATTTCACGACACCTGCAATACTTTCGTCAATAAATCCATTAACCGAAAGTATGGCAACTACAAGCCGAAATTTTGATATTCAAAATACAGATATGGGTTCAATGAATGGAAGTGCGATGACACATACAATCAATAATAAAGTTTTTGACACCAATAGAATAGATGAATTAATTGCTAATGGAGCAATAGAGGTTTGGACTTTTGACAACACTAACGGTACAGAACCGCACCCAATGCACCTACACGGTGTTCAATTTCAAATTTTAAGCAGAACAGGAGGCAGAAATTCATTAATTCCTTCTGAAAAAGGTTGGAAAGATATGGTATTATGTATGCCAGGAGAAAAGGTAAAAATAATTATTCCCTTTAATGCTTATACAGGGAAATTTCTTTTTCATTGCCACAATCTTGAACACGAGGACAGCGGAATGATGGGACAATATAAAGTTAATTAAACAATAATAAATTAAAACTAAAAATAATGAAAAAAGTAATTCTTTCAGCTATAGCAATGGCATTCGTAATGGTTTCTTGCAACCAAAAAAACAAGCAAGCAGAAACAACAAATACTCCAATGATGGAAAATGATTCAACAATGGATATGGAAAATTCAACAATGACAATGGATAAAAATAACGAAAAGTCAGCATCTGATCAAAGTTCGAATGCTTCAATCAATGAAGTTGTAGCTAATTATTTAAAACTAAAAAATGCTTTGGTCAATGACAACAGCAAAGAAGCTGCAAATTCAGGTAATGCCTTGGTTGCTACAATTGGAAAAGTAGATATGAATAGTATTTCAAAAGAACAAATGAAAGACTATATGGACATTGCTGACGACGCTAAAGAACACGCTGAACACATTGGTTCAAATGGTGGTGATATTGTCCATCAAAGAGAACATTTTGTAATGTTAAGTAAGGATATAAACGATTTGATTAAAACGTTTGGTACCAACCAAAAACTATATCAAGATTTTTGCCCAATGGCAGATGACAACAAAGGTGCTGTTTGGATAAGCGAAACTAAAGAAATCAAAAATCCATATTTTGGAAAAGATATGGCTACTTGCGGTACTATAAAAAAAGAATACTAGAATGAAAAAAATCATCAAAAAAATACTTTCTATTGGGTTAATTATTTTTTTGCTGATGCAGTTATATCAACCTGCTCGAAACATTAGTTTTGAGCAGGATATAACTACAAATTTTACAAAAATGTATACTGTTCCTAAAAATGTAGAAACGATTTTCCGAACTTCCTGCTACGATTGCCATAGTAACAATACTAATTATCCTTGGTATTCTTATATACAACCAGCACGTTTTTTTATGGAACATCACATCAAGAAAGCTAAAGAAAACTTAAACTTTAATGCGTTTGGTAAGTATTCAAAAAGGAAACAAGAAAACAAATTGGACAGAATTGTCAAACAAATAAAATCAGATGAAATGCCTTTAGCATCATACACTTTAATACATAAAAATGCAACCCTTTCAGCCACTCAAAAAAAGGAAGTAATGGATTGGATAAATAATATAAAAGATAGTATTTCATCACAAAATTAAAAATAATGGTAGAAAAATTAATAACATTCTCACTACGAAATCGAGCCGTTGTATTACTGGTTTCAGCTTGCTTATTTGCTTGGGGAGTTTACAGCGTACAACAAAATCCCATTGACGCCATTCCTGATTTATCCGAAAATCAAGTCATTGTATTTACGGAGTGGATGGGAAGAAGCCCACAAGTTATCGAAGCACAAGTAACATATCCCTTAGTTTCCAACCTACAAGGCATTCCAAAAGTTAAAAATATTAGAGGTGCGTCTATGTTTGGAATGAGCTTTGTTTACATCATTTTTGAAGATGATGTCGATATTTATTGGGCAAGAACCCGGGTTTTGGAAAGATTAAATTATGCCCAACGTTTATTACCACAAAATGTAGTACCAACATTAGGACCAGATGGAACTGGAGTTGGTCACGTTTTTTGGTATCATTTAAACGCAAATGGTATGGACTTGGGAGAACAAAGAGCCTTGCAAGATTGGTACGTGAAATTCGCCTTGCAAACCGTTCCGGGAGTTGCTGAAGTTGCTTCCTTTGGTGGATTTGAAAAACAATATCAATTAGTGTTAGACCCCTTGAAAATGCAATACTACAACGTGAGTATGATGGAAGTGATGAATGCTGTCAAAGCAAATAATAATGACGTTGGTGGTAGAAAATTCGAGATGAGCAATATGTCTTACATCGTTAGGGGCTTGGGCTACATCAAAAACATTAAAGACGTAGAAAACATTGCTGTTAAAAACTATAATTCGGTTCCGGTAAAAGTGAAAGATATTGGTTCAATACAAATGGGTGGCGATTTGAGACTAGGTATTTTTGACGAAAATGGAACTGGTGAAGTGGTTGGCGGAATTGTGGTAATGCGTTATGGCGAAAATGCTGATAAGGTAATAACGGCAGTAAAAGAGAAAATGAAAGAAGTCGAAAAAGGATTGCCCGAAGGCGTTACTTTCAAAACTTCTTATGATAGAAGCGAGTTGATTGAAAAAGCCATCGCATCGGTCAAAGGGACTTTAATTGAGGAAATGATTGCCGTTTCTATCATTGTGTTACTGTTCCTTTTTCATTGGCGTAGCGCTTTGATTATACTCATTCAATTACCGATATCGGTGTCTATTGGCTTTATTTTACTCGAAGCATTTGGTATTTCTTCCAATATTATGTCATTGACGGGTATTGCTCTGGCGATTGGTGTTGTCGTTGATGATGGTATAGTAATGGTTGAGAATGCCTACAGGACAATTTCAGAGAAACAGGAAGAAATGGATAATAATCAGTAATCGGAAACAAGATGATAAATAAAATTAAAAATATATTCAAAAAAGAAAACGATCCGTTATCTCCTGAAGATAAGTTGAAGCTTATAGAAAGCTCTTCCAAATTAGTAGGCCCGGGTGTTTTCTACTCAACAATAATTGTAATTACATCCTTTTTGCCTGTATTTCTTCTCACGGGAATGGAAGGCAAATTATTTGGACCATTAGCTTGGACGAAATCGTTTATACTGATAGTTGATGCTTTTTTAGCCATAACACTTACACCTGTGCTAATTAGTTTTTTGCTAAAAGGAAAACTTCGTCCAGAAAATAAAAATCCAATCAACAAAAAATTGGAAAGCATTTATACGCCCATTTTAATTTTTTGTTTAAAATGGAGGAAAACGGTTTTGGCAATAAATATTGTGGCGCTGTTAATTGGTGTATTAATGTTTACTCGTTTAGGTTCAGAATTTATGCCTCCTTTGGACGAAGGATCTGTATTGTTTATGCCCGTCACTTTGCCAGATGTATCAAACTCCGAAGTAAAGAGAATTCTTCAAGTTCAAGACAAACTGATAAAATCAATTCCCGAAGTCGCCCACGTATTGGGAAAAGCAGGAAGAGCCAACACGGCAACCGATAACAGTCCAATAAGTATGGTTGAAACAATTATTTTGTTAAAACCTCAAGCAGAATGGCGAGAAGACAAAACCAAGAATGACATTATCACGGAAATAAATAACAAATTGCAAATCCCTGGTGTGACCAATGGTTTTACGCAACCTATCATCAACCGTATCAATATGCTTTCAACAGGAATCAGAACCGATGTAGGAATAAAAATATACGGAGCAAGTTTAGATACTATCAATGTTTTGGCTCAAAAAATTAAAAAAACATTGGAAGGAACTTCTGGAGTTAAAGATTTGTATGCTGAACCAATAACAGGCGGAAAATATATTGATATTGAAGCAAAAAGAGACGTAATTGGTAGATACGGATTAACCATAGATGATATAAATAACGTAGTTGAAGCTTCTATTGGCGGAATGAAACTCACCACAACTATCGAAGGAAGACAACGTTTTTCTGTAAATGCACGCTATGCACAAGAATACAGAAATAGTCTTGAGGCCTTAAAAAAACTACAAGTGCAAACAATGGATTTTGGCCCAATACCATTAGAATCTGTAGCGAATGTAAAAATAAGTGATGGTCCTCCAATGATAAATAGCGAAAACGCAATGCTTCGTGGAACTGTGTTGTTCAACGTTCGGGAACGTGATTTAGGAAGTACTGTAAAAGAGGCACAGAAGAAACTCAATGCAATGATGACTAAAATGCCAAAAGGATATTATGTGGAATGGAGCGGACAATGGGAAAATCAAATCCGAGCCAACAAAACTTTAAGTTTAATATTGCCCATTGTTGTGGTCATTATATTTCTTGTTTTATATTTTACGTATCATTCAATGAAAGAGGCGTTAATCACGATGATTACTGTTCCCTTTGCCCTAATTGGAGGTATTTTTATGGTTTATTTTTATGGAATTAATTTATCCGTTGCTGTTGCCGTTGGATTTATTGCATTGTTTGGAATGGCAATCGAAACGGCGATGTTAATGACTATTTATTTGAATGAAGCTATGAATAAAATGGTCGAAAAGTATGGAAATAGCAAGGAAACCATAACTGAAGAAATATTGAAACAATATATTATTGATGGTTCTGCCAAAAGGTTAAGACCAAAATTGATGACGGTTTCAGTTTCATTATTTGGGTTGATCCCTATTCTTTGGGCAACAGGAACAGGATCTGATATAATGCTTCCTATTACTGTCCCACTAATTGGAGGTACCATTACTTCCACGATTTATGTATTATTAGTAACACCAATTGTTTTTGAGATGGTAAAACTTCGAGAATTAAGAACAAAAGGTAAAATAGAACTTATAGATGTTAAAGAATAAATTTTATATAGCCCTAAGTTGTTTGATTTTAAGCACCACTAATTTGGTAGCCCAAACACTTTCTTTGGATAATGTATTGAGTACAATCAAGACAAATAATCCTCAACTAAAAATGTACGATGCCGATATTCAGAGTATGGATGCAGCAGCAAATGGAGCTAAAAGCTGGATGCCTCCTCAAGTAGAAACTGGTTTTTTTATGGCACCTTATAACAGCAAACTATGGAAAGCTACTGAAATGGGACCTGGTATGGGAAATTATATGGTGGGCGTAACCCAAATGATACCCAATGCTTCTAAGTTAAAAGCCGATTTTAATCTTATGACTGCAATGTCTTCTGTTGAAAAAGAAAACAAAAACTATACAATTAATCAATTGAAAGCACTGGCAAAAACAAATTATTTTCAATGGTTGGTTTTAAATAAAAAAATAAAAATAGCCGATGATAATTTGTTGCTTTTAGAGTATATGATTAAAAGTATGGAAATACGCTACCAGTATAATATGGATAAACTGCCTACTTATTACAAAGCAAAATCGCAATATAGCACACTGCAAAGTATGATCCTAATGTTGCAAAACGACATTTCCCAAAAGCGAATTATGCTGAACACCCTGATGGCAAGAGATAAAAACACCGCATTTGAAATTGATGAAGCATACGAATTAAAAGATTTTAATTTGGTATTATCAGATACCACCTCTCTTTCTAAAAATAGAAGCGATGTACAAGCCATTGAAAAAACAATGGAAATAAATCAGCTCAAAATCGCAGCCGAAAAAACAAAATTATTGCCCGAGTTTGGTATAAAATACGATCATATGTTTGCTTTTGGTGAACAACCCCAACAATTTTCCTTGATGGGAATGATTACCATTCCTATGCCTTGGTCAACTAAAATGAATAAAGCCAATATCAATAGTTTTCAAATTAAAAATGAAAGTCTGAACTGGCAAAAACAAATGATTTTAAATGAAGCCACAGGAATGATTTCGGGAATGACCAATGAATTGAATGCTTTAAAAAAACAATACGAAGTTGCCCAAAAAAGTATCATTCCTGCCTTGAAAAAAAATTATGAAACTGCAATCTTGGCGTGGCAAAATAACACTGGTGATTTATTTGTCACTCTCGATGCTTGGGAAGCTTTGAATATGGCTCAAATTGATGCGCTAGATAAATTGCAAAGTATTTTGGCAGCACAAGTAGAAATTGAAAAACAATTAGAAACCAAATAATTATGAACAAGTATATAAAGTACGGTTTAGCTTTTATTGTAATTTCCATTATTGGAATTGCAATCTATTTATTTGCCATAAAATCAGACAATCACTCGGAAATGGAACATCAAAACGAAGTTTATACTTGTTCGATGCATCCAGAAATCATTAGAGATAAACCCGGAAATTGTCCCATTTGCGGAATGACTTTGGTAAAAAAAATAACAAAGAATAATTCAGTTGAAGACAATTCAATCGACAATCTTATAAAACCTACCGACAATTTTATAGTAGGAAATTATCAAACTACAAAGGCAATAGACACCACTATTAGCAGTGAAATAAATTTACCTGGCATTGTGGCATACGACCCAAATTCATCGGTAAACATTGCAGCTCGAATGAACGGAAGAATCGAACGAATGTATGTCAATTATAAATACCAAAAAGTAAATAAAGGACAAAAACTATTTGATTTATACAGTCCTGAATTACTGACGGAGCAACAAAACTTCATTTATATGGTCATTAATGATGCTGATAATCCTACGATTATCAATGCGTCCAAACAAAAATTGTTGCTTTATGGAATGACTCAAAATCAAATAAATAATTTGATTACTTCCAAAACAGCAAACCCTCGAATTTCAATTTATAGTCCAGCTTCTGGAATTATTGACGGAACCGAAACGATGGCTAATGCAAGTACTCCTGCAATGCAAAGCGCAAGTAACAACACCGAAATTTTGAATGTAAAGGAAGGTAACTACATAAAAAAGGGCGAAGTCATTTTTAAATTATTAAATACAGATAAAGTCTGGGGAATATTCAATGTTATCCAAGGTTATAACAGCTTAATCAAGACCAGTCAATCTATCAGAATTACTACTGAACTGGACAAAGAGGAATTCATTGATGCAAAAATAAATTTTGTCGAAACACAATTAAATGCAACTGACAAAACCAATAGAATTCGAGTTTATTTAAATAACAATAAATTCAAATTACCCATTGGTTTGCGATTGCAAGGAGTTGTGAAAACAAATCCAGTAAATGGAATTTGGATTCAAAAACAGTCAATGGTAAGCATTGGATACAAGAAAATAGTTTTCTTGAAAATGGAGAATGGCTTTAAGGCATCCTCCATAAAAACAGGAATTGAAATGGATGATTTTATTCAAATTATTGAGGGCATTTCTGTAAAAGACACCATTGCCAAAAATGCACAATATTTAATTGACAGCGAAAGCTTTATTAAAACCGAATAATGATGAAGACAATAAAAACAATAAGTTTACTATCAATACTATTTACGGTAATGATAGCTTGCAATACTAAAGACAAAGAAGATCATAGCAAACACAATAAGAATGCAGCAACAACATTTTACACTTGTTCTATGGATCCACAAGTCAAAGAAGATAAACCTGGAAAATGCCCTATTTGTCATATGGAGTTAACACCAATAAAACAAGATGACACCGAGGCTAACGAAATAAGTTTAAGCAAACAGCAAATACAATTGGGCAATATCACTACCCAAACTATTTCAGAAACTCAAAGCAGTTTAGAGCAAAATTATACGGGAGTCTTGACTATTAATCAAGAGAAAATCAAAACCATTTCTGCAAGAGCAATGGGACGAATTGAAAAGTTGTATTTCAAAACCGTTGGTGATTATGTGGCTAAAAACCAAGCCGTATATCAATTGTATAGTGAAGATATTGCTATTGCTAAACAAGATTATTTCACGGCATACAAACAACTGGCAATGCCTGGAGATTTTGGGAAAAATGCCCGAAATATGCTCAATGCTGCAAAACAAAAATTATTATTCTTTGGTTTAACCAATGCACAAATTGAAACCTTAAAAACCAGTAAGGAGGTTTCTCCTTATACGATTTTTTACAGTACTACAAGTGGAACAATATCTGAAATAAGTACCACAGAAGGCAGTTATGCAATGGAAGGTTCTAGCATCATTAAATTGGCAGATTTAAACAGTCTTTGGTTAGAAACACAAGTAAACGTAAACTATGCCAAGAATCTAAAAATAGGTCAAAAAGCCCAAATTACATTTATCGATTTTCCTGATAAAACCATATATGCGCAAGTTTCTTTTATCAATCCTGAAATCAATCCAGACTCTCGATTGCTTTTAATTCGAATGGAAATACCAAATCTAAATTTACAATTAAAACCGGGGATGCAAGCTATGGCAAAATTAACACAATCCAATCTAAAAGGATTGTATATCCCTATTGATGCAGTTGTCAGGGAAGAAAACGCCTCTTATATTTGGGTTGAAAAACGACCAGGAGTATTTGAAAACCTAATGGTTGAAACAGGAATAGAAGCCAATGGAATGATCGAAATCAAATCAGAAATAGATCCTGCAAAAAAAGTGGTGATTACAGGTGCTTATGGTATAAATAGCGAATACATTTTTAGAAAAGGCAGTAATCCAATGGAGGGAATGAAAATGTAAAAAAGATTAAAAATTATGATACATCAATAGCCAAAACAACCTAAAGAAGCAAGTTTCTACAGAAAAGCTTTAGAAATCACAAGCAATTATACAATTTATACCTAAAGTTGTATAACAATTGAGGTAAAAAAATCATTGAACTTTATGAGGTAGAAATAAATCTACAACTAATAAATAAATACAATGAAAAATGTTCAAGTAAGTATCGAAGCCTGTTTAGCCTGTATGGTTGAATGTGAAAAATGTTCAACAGAATGTTTATCAATGCAAGGACACGAAGAGTGTGTGAAACTGTGCCGTGATTGCGCGGACATTTGTGCACTTTGTGCGAGATTATGTGCAAGAGGTTCAAAATTTGCTGACGCACTTTGTGCATTATGCGTAAAATGTTGCGAAGATTGTGCCAGCGAGTGCGATAAACACGATATGGAATGTTGCAAAAAATGCGCAGAAGCTTGCACAAAATGTGCAGAAGCTTGCAAAATGTAAAAAAATCAATTCAATACAAAATGCTTTTCAAAAGCATTTTGTATTGTTTTAAAAAATCTAAAAAAATGAAAAAAGTAATTCTTTCAGCCATAATAATGGCTTACGTATTAGTTTCTTGTAACCAAAAAAACAAAGAAGCCACGACAGATCATTCTAATATGATGAGCAATGACAGTACTATGATGGAAAATGATAGTACTATGATGAGTAATGATAGCACAGTAATGAATGATAAAACTAAAATGATGAACAATCAAACAAAAATGTATGCCTGCCCAATGCACCAAGAAGTACAAGGAAAACTGAATGACAAATGCTCAAAATGTGGTATGAAATTAACTAAACCTGTTCCTGAAAAAACAGAAGAAAGTAAATAATACTTCATCTGGGCAGAAACTCTAAATTGACCTTGTTATGATGTTAGCAGGGTTAGTTTAGATAATTTAATTAAAATCAGTTTACTATGAAACTTTATATCAAAAATATGGTATGCAGCCGTCGTAAAATGGTAGTAAAGTCTGTATTTGAAAATATGGGAATTAATCTTTTTTCAGTTGAGTTATTAGAATGTTAAGACACAAAAGGAGGGTTTTGGTTTTTACAATATATTTATCCAAAAGTAAGTGAATAAAACATCCTAAAGCCATTATCTCATTCATCTGCACAAAACTTTCATTTAGTCCAAGCATTCCTAAACTCAAGTATTTGTTTGCTTCATTTTGCTAATTCCGTTTTCAATAGCAAGAATAACTTTTTTCGTTCGGTGGTAAAAAGGGAGTTTTACATTTCAAAAGGCCCTCCTTTGCCAACGCTACAAAAAAAATTACTGTCACAGTTTTTGGAACAAAAACACGTACGCTTCGCAACTTGCGCCAGTAATTTTTTCCCCCAAGCTGTGTTACATAATTGAGTATTATAGTTCATCACAAAGCGTTAATATTGTTTTCGTTGGTTTTTGCAATGAAGCTATAATATCATTTATGTAAAACAGCCGCCACACCCAACGCGCTTGCCAGTGGCTCTAGGACAGCTTTTTTAATTGCTTCCTCGCACCAGCCGGCAATAAAAAAAGCTGTCCTTCGCCACTGTCTTTAAGAACCTTCGCAATTTCATAGAAAATTTTTCCTAACTACCTACTTTCAAGAGCGTTCACGGTAACTGTTTTTAGCAACTTGATGTTTAAAGCGGTAAGTGTTTGCATTGTTTTTGTGAGTGTCGCAAATCGCTTATCACCTCCATTTCTAACATTCACGACATAGGAATAAGCAATTTGCAACACCCACAAAATCAAGAGAAGCCAGCAAGAGTGTGGTTTTTTATTTGCCAGAAAAGCCGAAGTAATTGCTTCAGCGGAAAAGCCGATGCCATACCGTTACTAAATATAAAGTTGACCAGCCCGAAGCATTGTCTTTCTTTCAAGTCTATGGCATCGACTTTTCCACAAAAGCAATCAGAAACACCCTAGTAAGCAAATAAAAAACCACACACTTGCCTGCGCTACTGCCCCATCGCACTACGTATTATTTTTTCATTGTTTTTGTAAGTATTGAAAATCACTTGAAAGCCTGTACTATAAAATTAAAAACCTCCGTAAAGTGATTTTCAATACCCACAAAATCAAGTCCAAGAAAGAGTATGGATTTTCAAAACAGAAAAATAATTGGAATGGTGTTTATATTTCTTTTTTCTGTTTTAAAAATCCACACCCTTTCCGAAAACCACCCTATTCCAAATCAACTCACTTTCCTTAGCAAAGCTTCCGATTATACTATGACGATTGGTTAATGAAATCAAAACAAAAAATAAAAAAAAAGAGAGCAAAGGTAAGTTCCAGGTTTACAAAAAAGCAAGTTCAAGCCTCCGGTTTTTGATAAAATCTCCACCCATAACGGTTCGCAACAACATTCAATTCCGACTTCACGCCCTCACTTCCGATGATATATCGGGTAGTATTTTATCAAAAAAACTTGCTTTTTTGAAACCCTCCACTTGAACGAATGGCTTTCTTTTTTTTCCTTTTTTTTCTTTTGAAAAATTTAATGGGCGGAGCGTAGCGAAGCACATTGGTCTTTCAACCGAAACCCTATGGAAAATTGAAAATCTAACCCATTTTTAAAGCCGAATGTTATGCTAAATTTCATTATCAAGACCCACCGAAAAGACACCGTTTACACAAAACCCCATTTATTTGTACTTAACAAGGGGATGAACAGCGGAAAGCCACAAAAAACGCCATTTACTAACAGCTTTGTTATCATTTTTTCAAATGAAGAGGACTGCGAAAGCCTATTTTTCATTGCTTATAGTTTATGGCAAACAAAATTCTGGCATCAGTATTTAGTAGGTTCTGTTATTTCGTTTTTGCGTCTTCCAGATTTCAAAAAACAATTCAATCCACAAGCCAGTTTAATGATGGTGGAGCACGAGCAGCACCAAAAAAATGTTGCAGCTCTAAAACTTCTGGAGAAAAAAGAAAAACAATACAAAGAGGATATGATGCTCATAAATGACATCCGCAGAGCCATTTTATACCGCTATTGTAGAAAATAAAACAATCCTGGTCCAACTGGACTAGGATTGATTGCACCTTATTCCCAAGCAAACCAACGCATAAGTGCAATATGATTGCACCACTTAAATAAATCGAAGAAAAGCAAAGCAATCTACTTTTATTGACTGCTAAAAACAAAAAAAGCTCCAATAAATGGAGCTTCCAAGGTGGTTATTAACCAAATTTAAGGGTTTGCTTTCGGTTCTTCTTCCGATTTTACAGCAGTTTGAGAAACTACTGAAATAATACTACCGCCAAGAACCAAATAACCAGCAGCCGAAACTAATCCAACTGGTAAAGCAATAGGCGAAGCGATGATAATTCCGCCAACACTTGCCAAAGCTATTCCAACAGTGCGAAGAATTTTAAACCATTTTGGAGTTGGTGCCAAAGTTCTTTCTACTAAATTCATTTTGTTATTTTTCATAATCTGGATTTTTATAAATTGATAATTCTAAATTGTGTACTCTTTTTTCGATGTATTCTACTTTCTGGTTCAATAAATCGTTACCACTTTTGAACTCTGTTTT
>JBILYQ010000011.1:0-15264 GCA_044377655.1 Flavobacterium sp. | reverse complement strand
TATTATTTCTTCCGGAGCGACGAATTTGTAATGGAACTTGTCCATCAAAATCTAAAGTTAGCAGGGTTGATTTTCCTGGCAAAAGGGGTTGCGCCAAATCAACTTCGAGAATTGTTCCCACTTCTTTGGTTTTTGCTAGTATGCCGTCTTGTTTGAAATTGGAAATTCTTAAGTATCCGATTTCATTGGGTTGCAATTTGGCAATTCTACTTTCTTTAGTTTCTTTTCCTTCAGCATTTTTGATTTTGTTGACCATTCTTGCATCTGGATCGGCAATGTTTTGAATGCGCATATCCATTTCGCTTCCTGGCTGAAAGGCATTGTTATACAAATGGTAGAAAACACGTTTCAAGGTATCTGCTGAGTTGTTGGTATATAGCAACTCTTGTTTGCCTTTGTATTGATATGTTTTGACATCCATGGCGACGTCCATTGTATAGGCAGCTTTTTGTTGCCAATAGGTGTTGTTTTGTCCAAATGAATTTGAAAAACAAAAGCCAATCACACCGAATAAAAGTATTTTTTTCATATAGTATACCATAAAAAAAGGAAGGTTTTATGCCTTCCTTTTTGAATTATAATTTAGGACTTTTTTTTGTCTGTTTTGACATTTCCTCTGCCATTTTTAATGCGTTATAGGCATTGACAATTTTGCCAGAAACCGAGGCTTTATTGAAAGGAATTTTTTCCTGTTTTTCTCCAATTTCAACTTCAAAACCAAGTTCAGTACCTGATTTCATCATGATGGTTTTTACTTGCGACGCTTTCAAATTTGGATAGTACGAGCGGATCAAAGCGGCCACTCCGGCTGCATTTGGCGAGGCCATTGATGTTCCTTGTTCGTATTTGAATTTATTGTTGGGAACCGTTGCGTAGATTTTCATTCCAGGGGCAAAAACGTCCACATTCGTGGCTCCATAATTTGAAAAATTCGCTACTACTTTTTCACCATATTCGTAGTTAAGTGCGCCAATAGTGATAACATTGTCTGCAATTTCTGTTTTTTTATCCATAGTATCAGCAGGATAACTCGGCTCTACATCAACATTTTTCGAGTCGTTTCCAGCGGCAAAAACAATCAAAACGTCTTTGCTTTCGGCATATTTAATAGCTTCCCAAACCCATTCTTTGTGGGGCGAAAAGTCTTTTCCAAAACTTCCGTTAATGACTTTTGCACCGTTGTCAACTGCATAGCGAATGCCTAATGCGATGTCCTTGTCGTATTCGTCTCCATTTGGAACGGCTCTAATGGCCATGATTTCAACATTGTCAGCAACACCATCACCACCGATTTTATTATTTCTGGATTGAGCAATAATTCCAGCCACATGCGTTCCGTGAAGCGCATCTTCTTTATCGGGTCCAAAAACAATATTGTTTCCGTATTTCTTGTCCTTTAAATCTTCAACATTGTCGCCAACGGATTTTCTTCCGTTGAAATCTTTGTTTAGATTGAAATTTAATTGGTCGTAAACATAGTCTTTAAATGATTTTATTTCCTCAAGAAAACCATCTCCAGCCTGAGCTGCAATGGAAAGTAATACCATTTTGCCTTGATTTACTCCTGAATCGGTTGATGTAATTGCTTTTACTTCTCCCAAGGTGTAAACGTCTTTTTTAAGAAACTCTCTTACACTTTTTTCTGCATTCATGATGAAATCGATTTGTTGTTTCAACTCTCCTATTTCGCTCATTTTTTTCTCATAAGCGGCAGCGGCTCTTTTATAAGTTTCAGAACCGTCGTCTTTACTTTTAAGCATGCGCACCAATTCAAGGTTTTCATCATTAGAATCGCCAAGGAAATTCCAGCCATGAACATCGTCAATGTAGCCATTTTTGTCATCATCGATTCCATTTCCAGCGATTTCTTTTTTGTTGGTCCAAACCACGTTTTTTAAATCGTCATGTTCTATATCGACCCCAGAATCTAAAACGGCAACAATCACTTTTATCCCTTTTTTACTTTTTAAAAGCTGTGCGTATGCTTTGTCGACACTCATTCCTGGAATAGAATCTTTTTCTAAATCCAAGTGACTCCATCTTTGGAATTCTTTTTCGGTTAGGGGTGTTTTTTTTGCAGTAAAAAACTTTGGGTCTTCCTTTGCGGACTTTAAACTTTGTGCGTTTATACTTCCGAAGGCCACTAGGGTAAAAGTCGCAATGTAAATAGGTTTCAAGATTCTCATTTTGTAATATTTAATTTTTTGTTGGTATTTAGATGTAAAAATATATTTTTTTGTTACAAACACATCAATGATTAACACTATCTTAAGACATCTTCAGAACTAAAAACTTCTTTCAATCTAACCCCTTTTTCAGTTTGTTCTACGGTTATAATTTCATTGTGAGCGTCGTGTTCCAAGAATAAATAGTACTTATTTTCTGCAGCAGCATTTAAGAATTTCTCTTTTTCAGGCATTGTCAATAGTGGTCTCGTGTCATAACCCATAACGTAAGGCAAGGGAATATGTCCTGCGGTTGGCAACAAATCTGCCATAAAACAAATGGTTTTGTCTTGGTATTGAATATGTGGAATCATCATTTTCTCGGTATGTCCGTCTACAAAGAAAATCCCAAAACCGAGGTCGGAATTTTGGAGGAAATCGCCATTGGGGTTTTTGATAAAATGAAGTTGTCCACTCTCTTGTATCGGCAGAATGTTTTCGGTTAAGAAGGATGCTTTCTCGCGAGGATTTGGTTTTGTTGCCCATTCCCAATGGTTTTCATTGGTCCAATATTTTGCATTTTTAAAAGCAACTTCATAACCCGTTCTATCTGCATTCCATTGAACGCTTCCGCCACAATGATCAAAATGCAAATGCGTCATGAAAACATCCGTAATATCATCACGATGAAAACCATATTTTGCCAAAGATTTATCCATGGAATGCGTTCCCCAAAGCGAATAATAACCGAAGAATTTTTCCGATTGCTTGTTTCCCATTCCAGTATCAATAAGAATCAAACGGTTGCCATCTTCAATCAAAAGACAACGCGCTGCAATATCAATAAGATTGTTTTCGTCGGCTGGATTGGTTTTGTTCCAAATAGTTTTTGGCACAACACCAAACATGGCGCCACCATCCAATTTAAAATTACCGGATTCTATAGGATATAATTTCATTTTATTTGAATTTAAAATAGTAGCCAAAGTTAGGAAATCCATTTATTTCTATTTAAACAAATAGACGATTTCTATCTTGCTATCAAACATAAAAATGTTAAGATAGATGGCAAAAACGTTTAATTGTAATATCTTTGTCCTTTATTTAGACAAAATCAAAATAAGCTATGATAAAAGTTTCAGATACAGCAAGAAAAAAAATCGTTGATATGATGACCGACGATGGCTTTGACTATGCCAAAGATTATGTCAGAGTTGGTGTTAAAAGCGGCGGATGTTCTGGTTTGTCCTATGAATTAAAGTTTGACAAGGAAATAGGCGAAAACGATAAAGTTTTTGAAGATAATGATGTAAAAATCGCTGTTGAAAAAAAGAGTTTTCTTTACCTAGCAGGAACAATTTTAGAATTCTCGGGCGGATTGAACGGAAAAGGATTTGTTTTTAACAATCCAAACGCAAGCAGAACTTGTGGTTGCGGTGAGAGTTTCTCTCTTTAATTTAAAGATTGAAAAAATTTAAAAAATTAAAAGATTAATGATAGTATGACAAAATCATTTGAAGAATTTGATGTCCATAAAAAAGGTATTGTCCTAACTAAATTAGTTTTTGAATTATTAAATAATAAATCTTTGGAAAAAGAATTTGGTTTCAAGGACCAAATAAAAAGAGCCGTAGTTTCAATTACAAATAATATTGCCGAAGGTTCAGAATACAACAGTAATAGACAATTTACAAGGTATTTAAAAATTTCCAAAGGCAGTTGCGCTGAGGTTAGAAATATGTTGATATTGTCCAGAGAGTTAGGTTTTTGCAATCACGAAGAAATTCAAAAAAGTTATAATTTAACTATAGAAATTTCTCAAAACCTTTCTAATTTTATTAAATATTTAGACACAAATAATAAAGGTTAATATTCAATTTTTGAATGTTTAAATCTTTAAATCTTTAAATCAGAATGAGCAAATACACTGAAGACGACTTAAAAATCGAGCTCGAAACCAAAGAATACGAATACGGATTTTATACCGAATTGGAATCGGAAACGTTTCCTGTAGGTTTAAACGAAGATATCGTTCGTGCCATTTCACACAAAAAAGGAGAACCTCAATGGATGACCGATTGGCGTCTGGAGGCTTTTCGTGCTTGGGAACAAATGACAGAGCCTGATTGGGCAAATGTACATTACACCAAACCTGATTTTCAGGCTATTTCCTATTATTCAGCGCCAAAAGCAGTAGATCCGAATAAAACATTAGACGATGTTGATCCTGAACTTTTAGAAATGTACAAAAAGTTAGGAATTTCTGTCGATGAGCAAAAAATGATGAATAATGTGGCGATGGATATCGTGGTCGACTCGGTTTCAGTAGCGACTACATTCAAGAAAACATTAGGCGAAAAAGGAATTATCTTCATGAGTATTTCCGAGGCTATCAAAGAACATCCAGAGTTGGTTCGTAAATATTTAGGAACCGTTGTACCGCAAAAAGACAACTTTTATGCAGCGCTAAACTCGGCAGTTTTCTCTGATGGATCTTTCTGTTATATTCCAAAAGGCATTCGTTGTCCAATGGAACTTTCCACTTATTTCCGTATCAATCAAGCAGGAACAGGACAATTCGAAAGAACATTATTAGTTGCCGATGAAGGCAGTTATGTTTCTTATTTAGAAGGCTGTACCGCTCCAAGCCGTGATGAAAATCAATTGCACGCTGCGGTTGTGGAACTAATCGCTTTGGATGATGCCGAAATCAAATATTCCACTGTTCAAAACTGGTATCCAGGAAATAAAGAAGGAAAAGGCGGCGTTTTTAATTTTGTGACCAAACGAGGTTTGTGCGAGAAAAAAGCAAAAATTTCATGGACACAAGTTGAAACTGGTTCAGCAATTACTTGGAAATATCCTTCCGTTATTTTAAAAGGCGATAATTCAGTAGGTGAATTTTATTCGATTGCGGTTACCAATAATTTCCAACAAGCAGATACGGGAACCAAGATGATTCACCTTGGAAAAAACACCAAATCGACCATTATTTCCAAAGGAATTTCGGCCGGAAAATCACAAAACAGTTACCGTGGTTTGGTACGAATTTCACCAAACGCTGATAATGCCAGAAACTTTTCCCAATGCGATTCGCTATTGATGGGAAACAATTGTGGCGCACATACTTTTCCATACATCGAAAGCAAAAACCCAACGGCCAAAATAGAACACGAAGCTACGACAAGTAAAATTGGCGAAGACCAAGTTTTTTATTGCAATCAGCGAGGCATTCCAACCGAGAAAGCTATTGCGTTAATTGTGAACGGATTTAGTAAAGATGTTTTGAATAAATTACCGATGGAATTTGCAGTAGAAGCACAAAAATTATTAGAAATTTCGTTAGAAGGTTCGGTAGGATAATTTTCTACTAATTAAAAAACAAAATGAATCTTAATACCTTAATGGTTTAAACTATAAAAATAATGTTAAGCATAAAAAATTTACACGCTTCAGTTGAAGACAAAGAAATATTAAGAGGCATCAACCTTGAAGTAAAAGCAGGCGAAGTCCATGCGATTATGGGACCAAACGGCTCTGGGAAAAGCACCCTTTCGGCCGTGATTGCAGGAAATGAAAATTATGAAGTTACCGATGGAAGCGTTTTTCTTGACGGTGAAGATTTGGCCGATTTAGCGCCAGAGGAAAGAGCGCACAAAGGTGTTTTTCTCTCGTTTCAATATCCGGTGGAAATTCCAGGAGTTTCGGTGACCAATTTCATGAGAACAGCCATCAATGAAACTAGAAAAGCACAAGGAAAAGCAGAAATGCCGGCCAACGAAATGCTGAAATTTATCCGAGAAAAATCAGAATTATTGGAAATCGACAGAAAATTTTTGTCTCGTTCGTTGAATGAAGGATTTTCGGGCGGAGAAAAAAAACGTAATGAGATTTTTCAAATGGCGATGTTGGAACCTAAATTAGCCATTTTGGACGAAACCGATTCGGGTTTGGACATTGATGCACTTCGAATTGTTGCCAACGGCGTAAACAAGCTGAAAAGTGATAAAAACGCGGTAATTGTAATCACACACTATCAACGACTTTTGGATTATATTGTTCCTGATTTTGTTCACGTTTTGTACAATGGAAAAATTGTAAAATCGGGAGGAAAAGAATTGGCTCACGAGCTAGAAGAAAAAGGATACGACTGGATTAAAGCGGAGAATTAAATTATAGTCAAAAGCCGCAAGTCATAAAGTCAAAAGAAAAGCAATGGGTAAATTTAATTCTTTCGAAGAAATTAATTCTTGGCAGAAGGCAAGGATTTTAAATAAGAGGATTTATCAAATTACTGAAAATGCAAATTTTAAAAAAAACTTTGATTTTACAAGACAAATTAGGCGAGCATCTCTTTCTATAACTTCAAATATTGCAGAAGGTTTTGAAAGGAATACAGACAAAGAATTTATTTATTTTTTGTATGTAGCAAAAGCATCGGCGGGAGAGGTTCGGTCGCAATTGTATTTAGCCTACGATTTAGAATATATTGCAAAAGAACTATTTGACGACCTTTTAGTATCTGTTACAGAAATATCAAAATTGTTGAGTGGTTTTATTAAATACTTAGAAACAAGTCGCAAAGGTTAATAGTCAAAAAGTCGAAATTTAAGAATAGTTGTATCAATCAATTTTAGCTTATACCGACTTTAAGACATTTGACTTTCGACTTTAAGACATAAATAAAAATGGAATTAAAAGAAAAATTATTATCGTCTTTTATGGCTTTCGAAGAGAAAATCGATGTTCATTCCGAACTTCATGATGTTCGAACAGATGCTATAAAAAACTTTGAAAACAAAGGTTTCCCAACTAAAAAAGAGGAAGCTTGGAAATATACGTCGTTAAACGCCATCTTAAAAAATGATTTTACTGTGTTTCCAAAACAGGAAAACGCCATTGCTTATAATGATGTAAAAAAATATTTTCTTCACGAAATTGACACCCACAAAGTCATTTTTGTTGATGGGATTTTTGCTTCTTTTCTTTCGGCAACCACGCACGACGGTTTGGACGTTTGCTTGATGTCATCGGCATTGAACAAGCCAAAATACAAAATGATTATTGACCAATATTTCAATAAGATAGCCAGTAAAGACGAGAGTTTAACCTCTTTGAATACTGCTTTTGCTAGCGAAGGCGCTTATATCAATATTCCAAAAAGCAAAGTGGTTGAAAAACCAATTGAGATTATTTATTTTTCAACCGGTTCGGAAGCAGCGCTTTTGGTTCAGCCAAGAAACCTTGTTATTGTTGGCGAAAACGCACATGTTCAAATCATTGAACGCCACCAAAGTTTGAATGAAAATCCGGTTTTGACGAATTCCGTTACCGAAATTTTTGCTCAAAAACGCGCAATTGTTGATTATTATAAAATTCAAAACGACAATTTGGAAGCCAACTTGATAGACAATACGTTCGTTTCCCAAAAACAGGAAAGCAACGTATCGGTCAACACATTCTCGTTCGGAGGAAATTTGACCAGAAACAACCTGAATTTTTATCATTTTGGAGAAAGAATCGTCAGTCATTTGAATGGAATAACCATCATTGGCGAAAAACAGCATGTTGATCACTATACTTTAGTGCAACACGCAACCCCAAACTGCGAAAGCCATCAGGATTATAAAGGGATTTTTTCGGATCGTTCAACAGGTGTTTTTAACGGAAAAATTTTCGTTGAGAAAGAAGCCCAAAAAACCAATGCTTTCCAGAAAAGCAACAATATTTTGTTGAGCAACAAAGCGACTATCAACGCAAAACCGCAGTTGGAAATTTTTGCCGACGATGTGAAATGTTCGCACGGTTGCACGATTGGACAATTGGATGAAACCGCTATGTTTTACATGCAAAGTCGTGGAATTCCGAAGAAAGAAGCCAAAGCATTGTTGATGTACGCTTTCTCGAATGCCGTTATTGAAAGCATCAAAATACCAGAATTGAAACAGCGAATTACCAAAATTATCGCTACGAAATTGGGCGTAAAAATGGGATTTGATTTGTAATTTATAATAGCAAAGTTCGCTATGATTTTCTCAAAGTTCACAAGGTTTTTTATTAAACTTTGTGAACTTTACTTTTTTAAACTCCCAACAATTTCACTCAAAAACTCATTAAAATCAAACTCTTCACTCAATCCCATGCGGACAACAACCAAATCATGGTTTGGGAAAATGGCAACCATTTGACCTTGATATCCGCTACAATAGTACATTTCTTTTGGAACATCGGGGAATTTGCCTCCTGCATTTAACCAAAACTGTGCGCCATAATTTCCGTTGGAAGTATTGGTTGGTGTGGCGACATATTTTGCCCAACTTTCGTCAAATAATTGCTCGCCGTTCCAATTGCCTTTGTGCAAATACAATAATCCAAACTTTGTCCAATCTCTTGTTGTTGCCCAACCATAAGACGAACCCACAAAATTTCCGTCCATGTCACTTTCCACCAAAGCCGAATTCATGCCTATTTTGTCCAACAAACTGCTGTACCAAAAGTCTAAATATTCCTGATGTGATTTGAATTGTTGTCGTAAAATTCCAGAGAGTAAATTGGTTGTTCCAGAGGAATAATTCCAGCTTTCATTTGGTTTTCCAATAAGCGGTTTGTTTATTTGAGATTTGGTCATATTTTCGGCCATGAAAAGCATTTCGGTCACATCGGAAATGGTGTTATAATTTTCTTCCCATTCCAAACCCGAATTCATGTGTAATAAATCGTTTATAGTGATTTTTTTGCGTTCGTCATTTGCCCATTCGGGTATTGGCGCAGGTTTTTTAATATTGATTTTGCCTTGATTTTGCAAAATTCCAAAATACGTTGCCGTGATGCTTTTTGTCATCGACCAACCTAGGATTTTAGCGTTTTTATTAAAGCCGTCAGCATATTTTTCGGCAATTATTTCGTCTTTATAAATCACGATAACGGCGCGAGTTCTTTTGTCTTTTAGGCCTTTTTTATCGAAAGCGTTATTGACAGTATTTTCTAATTTTTCATAGTCGATGTTTGCAAAAACAGTGTCTTTTGGTTCGTTATTCCCGTAAGGAAAAGGCAAATTGTTGTTCAATTTGGTTCTTTTTGGAACGTTATATGGTTTGGCAACATCAAAAGCGTCATTGATTAAGGTTGCGCCAAGACCATCGCGAAAAATGGCTTTGCGTTCTTTCAATCCATAAACGTTTGCCGTGGCAAATTTTTCGGTTTCATTCACCGTGTTCTTGGCCAAATCAATCATATCGATATCATTGTCATTTTTCTCAATTATTTCTATGGAACGATTATCAATAAAATGTCCCGAAGCCACACTTTTGGCTGAAAACCCAGAGATTAAATCCAGCTTTGGATAGGTTGTGATTCCGAAATAAATCAGCAAAAAAAGGAATGTGATACCAATAAGTTTTAGAATTTTTTTCATTGTGAGAAGAGTAAAATTTGCATGAAGGTAAATGTAGAAAAATAAAGTAATTATTAACGAGTGTTTAGTAAAATTACAGTTTCAATTTTATTACTTTTGTATTTAGAATTTTTCTAAATAAAGAAATGTTAGATATACAAAAAATAAGAGCAGATTTCCCGATACTTTCTCAGACAGTAAATGGCAAACCATTGGTTTATTTCGATAACGGCGCAACTTCGCAAAAACCCCAAGTGGTGATTGACGCGATTTCTAACTATTACCAAGAAATCAATGCCAATATTCATCGTGGCGTTCACACGTTGAGTCAATTGGCAACGGATGCTTATGAAGTTTCGCGGGGCAAAATTCAAAATCACATCAATGCAAAACACGCTCACGAAGTGATTTTCACTTCGGGAACGACACACTCAATTAATGCTGTAGCCAATGGATTTGCATCTATATTAAAATCGGGCGATGTCGTTTTGGTTTCGGCCATGGAACATCACAGTAATATTGTGCCTTGGCAACTTCTTTGTGAAAAAACAGGCGCGATTTTAAAAGTCATTCCGATGAATGAAAAAGGAGAATTGATTCTATCAGAATTTGATAAATTACTTTCCGATAAAACGAAAATTGTCACCGTAAATCATATTTCGAATGCTTTGGGAACTATCAACCCAATTGAATATATGATTAAGAAAGCTCATGAAGTTGGTGCTGCGATTTTGATTGATGGTGCGCAAGCTGTTCCGCATTTAAAACCCGATGTTCAGGCTTTGGATTGTGATTTTTATGTGTTTTCTGGACATAAAATCTGCGGACCAACAGGAACGGGAATTTTATATGGAAAGGAAGCTTGGTTGAACAAATTGCCACCGTATCAAGGCGGAGGCGAAATGATAAAAGAAGTCACTTTCGAGAAAACAACGTATGCCGATTTGCCGCATAAATTTGAAGCCGGTACGCCGAATATTGCGGGTGGAATTGTGCTTGGAACCGCAATTGATTATTTGAATGAAATAGGTTTTGACAACATTGCTGCCTACGAACATGAGTTGTTAGATTATGGAACCAAACGATTATTAGAAATTGAAGGTTTGAAAATTTTTGGCACAGCCGAAGCAAAAACTTCCGTAATTTCGTTTAACATTGAAGGCATTCATCCTTACGATATTGGCACGATTATCGATAAATTAGGAATTGCAGTACGAACTGGACATCATTGTGCGCAACCGATTATGGATTTTTTTAAAATTCCCGGAACTATAAGGGCGAGTTTCGCTTTTTACAATACCAAAGAGGAAATTGACGCCATGGTTGACGCGATAAAAAAAGCACAAATGATGTTGTCTTAAAACTAAAAAAACATGAAAGTATTCTCTATTTTAGTATCGATTTTAATTACTTGTGTTAGCTGCAATTGCCAAAAAAAAGTAACTGAGTCGGCCAATGCGGTCGACAATCAAGCCCAATCGGAAATGCAGCTTGAATATACAGCCAACACGAGAGGATTTTACCAGAAAATAACTATTCAAAATCAGCAACTTTATGTTTCAAAAGACAGAAACAGTGATGAAAAAGGAGCTGTTTCGAAAATTTCTGGTTCTGATTGGAACGCGTTGATGGGTTATTTTGAAACCATTAATTTAGCGCAATTAGCCGAATTAAAATCGCCTACAGAAAAACGTTTTTATGACGGTGCGGCAATTGCCAATTTGAAAGTAACTTACAAAGGAAAAGATTACGTAACAACCGATTTTGACCATGGTTTTCCGCCTGCGGAGATAAAAAATCTAGTAGATAAAATCACTTCATTTGTGAAAAAAGAATAATGAAAATTAAAGAAATACAAGACGAGATAGTTGAAGAGTTTTCCATGTTTGAGGATTGGATGCAACGCTACGAATACATTATTGACTTAGGGAAAGCATTGCCTTTGATTGAAGAAAAATTTAAAACCGAAGAAAATATTATCAAAGGTTGCCAATCAAAAGTATGGTTGCAGGGAGAACAAAATGACAACAAAATTGTGTTTACTGCCGATAGCGACGCCATCTTGACGAAAGGAATAATCGCCATTTTGATTAGGACATTTTCCAATCAAAAAGCCACTGATATTTTGGAAGCGGATATGAATTTCATTGACGAAATTGGTTTAAAAGAACATTTGTCGCCTACGCGAGCTAATGGATTGGTTTCGATGATTAAACAAATAAAAATGTATGCTTTGGCCTTTGATGCTAAAAATAATTAATAATTAAAAGGAGATTGCTTCGCAACTCGCAATGACAAAAAAATGGAAGAATTTAACGATACAATAAACTTAGGAGATAACGTTGTAAAAACTTTAAAAACGATTTATGATCCAGAAATTCCGGTTGATATTTATGAATTGGGTTTGATTTATGATGTGATGGTTAACGAGGATAATGAGGTGAAAATTTTGATGACATTAACTTCTCCAAATTGCCCGGTTGCTGAAACGCTGCCTCGCGAAGTGGAAGAAAAAGTAGCGAAAATCGATGCTATCAAATCGTGTGAAGTGGAAATTACTTTCGATCCGCCTTGGAGCAAAGATTTGATGAGTGAAGAAGCAAAATTAGAGCTTGGGATGTTATAGTCTTAAAGTCGAAAGTTGTTAAGTTGAAAGTGTTTTTATGACGTTATAATGAATTATCATGGAAGAAATTATAAACAGAGTTGCGAATTCAGTACTGGAAGTTTTCGATTTGGAGGATTATTATCCAAAAGGAATTCGGACGCAGATTGATATTTCGCAATGGCTTTTAGAAGGTTTTCTGTTGCGCGAGAAAGATTTTCGAGAAGCATTGAAAAATCATGATTGGTCTCAATATCAAGATAGTTTTGTTGCAATAAATTGTTCAACAGATGCTATTATTCCTGCTTGGGCAAGTATTTTGGTTACGATTTATTTGTCGCCTTTTGCAAAAAAGATAGTAGTTGGCGATTTCAATGATTTGGAAACCGCGTTGTATCATGAAATTCTGCCTTCTATCGATTATTCAATTTATCAAGATAAGCCAGTTATTATTAAAGGTTGCTCAAAAAAACCTGTTCCAGAAAGCGCTTATATTTTTGCCACTCAAAAATTGCAACCTTTTGCAAAAAGTATCATGTATGGCGAGGCTTGTTCGGCCGTTCCTTTGTTCAAGAGAAAATAGGCTTTCGCAATTATTTTTTTCAAACTATTCCGTAACTTTGTTTTAATGTTTGCATTTTTGCATCGAAATTTTAAAACAAAAAAAGATGAAAAAAATTCTACTTTTAGTGCTGTTTTTGCTTGGAATTACATTTGTTCAGGCACAAAATTCTGAGAAAGAACTAAAGAAATTAAATGATACTGTTGCACACGGCTGGAAAAAAAAGGGAACCATTACTTTTCTTTTCAACCAATCGAGTTTTAGTAATTGGGTTGCTGGTGGCGAAAATTCGCTGTCGGGAAACCTTGGAATTAATTATGATTTCAATTACAAGAAGGATGGCTTTACTTGGGATAATAAAATCCTTGCTTCCTATGGAGTACTTCAGACAAAAAATGCCAACTTCGAGAAAAAAACGGATGATCGATTTGAATTCAATTCCATTGTAGGGAAAAAAGCATTTGGAGAATGGTATTATTCCTATTTCTTTAATTTCAGAACCCAATTTACAAAAGGATTTGTATATGGAAAGGACAGTAATGGAGCGGAAATTCGAACAGAAACAACCAATTTGTTGTCGCCGGGATATTTGACTACAGGTCTGGGCTTGTTTTGGAAAAAAAGTGATAAGTTGAAAGTGAATTTGGCTCCTTTGACATCCAAGCTTACTTTTGTTGATAAGGATTACACTTCTGTTCCTGGATATATTGACGGTGCTTATTTTGGAGTAGAAGCTGATAAAAGTATGCGTTATGAATTGGGTTTTTATGCTTCGGTGTATTATAAATTCAATATTATGGAAAACGTTTCGGCAGAGAACACGTTGAACTTATATTCTAATTATTTAGAAGATGTTCAAAATATGGATATGGATTATTCGCTGGCGATTGTTATGAAAGTAAATAAATACCTTTCTGCTAATTTTGTTTTTCAGACTATTTATGATGACAATGCCTTTCGTGGATTTCAAACAAGACAACTATTTGGTTTAGCCGTAAATTATGGTTTTTAGATACCAATGAAATAAAAAAAAGACCTTTAGTAAATTGCTGCTAAAGGTCTTTTTTTTATTCTTCTTTTTCTATTGCATCCTTGTAATCGGGATATAAAAACTTATTATAAGGAAAGCGCGTAATGTGTATGTGTCTTACAGCTTCATATACTTGCTCTTTAAATTCTTCTAAATTTTCTTTGTTTATGGCAGAAATGAACAAAGCATTTTTTGCCCCAACGTTATTCATCCAAGTATCTTTCCATTCTTTTAGCGTGTAATGCTTGGTGGTTTTTTCGGTCATCAAATCGTCTTCTTCGATGGTTAAATGTTTGTAGGCATCTATTTTGTTGAAAACCATGATAGTTGGTTTGTCGTTGCTTTTGATATCTAACAAAATCTGATTAACAGATGCAATGTGTTCTTCAAAATCAGGATGTGAAATGTCCACAACATGCAATAATAAATCGGCTTCGCGCACTTCGTCTAAAGTGCTTTTGAATGATTCTATAAGTTGTGTTGGCAATTTTCTTATGAAGCCAACTGTGTCGGAAAGCAAAAAAGGAAGGTTTTTAATGACTACTTTTCTAACGGTTGTGTCCAAAGTTGCAAATAATTTATTTTCAACAAAGACATCGCTCTTGCTAATGACATTCATCAATGTCGATTTTCCTACATTGGTGTAACCCACCAAAGCCACACGAACCATGGCGCCGCGGTTGCCTCTTTGTACAGACATTTGTTTGTCAATGACTTTAATTTTATCTTTCAATAAAGCGATTCTGTCGCGAACAATTCGTCTATCGGTTTCTATTTCGGTTTCACCCGGACCACGAAGTCCAATGCCTCCTTTTTGACGTTCAAGGTGTGTCCACATTCCAGAAAGGCGGGGCAACAAATATTGGCATTGCGCCAATTCCACTTGAGTCCTTGCATAGGAGGTTTGTGCTCGTTGGGCAAAAATATCCAAGATTAAATTTGTCCGATCAAGTATCTTGCAATCCAATATTTTAGAGATATTTTTTTGTTGCGATGGCGATAATTCGTCATCAAAAATGACCGTCGTAATTTCTTCTTCTTTTATGTAATTGGCTATCTCTTCCATTTTTCCAGTTCCTAAAAAGGTTTTCGGGTTTGGACGTTCCAATTTTTGAGAAAACCTTTTCATAACCTGACCGCCAGCCGTAAAGGTTAGGAATTCCAATTCATCGAGGTATTCTGTTAATTTTTCTTCGCTTTGATTTTGAGTGATTATACCAACGATAACCGTTCTTTCAAATTGTATGATTTCTTTTTCTAACATTATAAAAATTTGTACCACAAAGTTAGTCATTTGATTGATACTATTAAATAGTTAGCCATTAAACATTCAAATGCAAATCACCTTGAATTAGTTAAAAAAGTTTTTTTTTGCCTTTTTTTCATAAATTTTGTTAAATTTGGTTTTTAAAACCCACAACAAATTAACAAATAACTAACAAAACTATCATTTAATGAAGAAAATTACTTTAATGTTGTTGTTTTTCCTTTCCTTTACAAGTTACGCAC
>JBILYQ010000172.1:0-5150 GCA_044377655.1 Flavobacterium sp. | reverse complement strand
TCAATCGGAAATAAATTGAGTGGCGTTTTGGCGAGCATGTGGGATACTTATGAAGATAAAACAGATTTCTTTTGGATTAACTTTTCTTTACTAATGTTTGCTACTTTACTTATGTTCGCTTTGCTCAAACAATTGAATAAAGTAATGAAAGAAAAAGGAATTAATTAATTTTAGATATGGAACAGAATCTTACAATAGAACAAATTCAAAATTTTAAAGGCAAATATCCAAAACAATTGTGGTATTTGTTTTTTAGCGAAATGTGGGAACGATTCTGTTTCTATGGAATGCGTGGCATGTTAGTCGTATTCATGGTTGGACATCTAGCAATGGACGAAAAAACAGCTAACTTACAGTATGGTGCCACTCAGGCTTGGGTTTATGCATTTACTTTTATAGGCGGACTTTTTGCTGATAAAATTTTAGGACTACGAAAGTCGCTTTTTTGGGGTGGAATATTAATGATTATTGGAAGTGTTATTTTGTCTATCGACCCAAAGAATTTCTTTTTTATAGGTATTGGTTTTACGATTGTTGGAACAGGTTTTTTCAAACCAAATATTTCCTCTATGGTTGGGCAATTATATAGAGATGGTGATCCAAGAAGGGATGCAGGTTTTTCATTTTTTTATATGGGAGTAAATATTGGAGCTTTGATTGGTGGTTATATTTGTATTGCTGTTGCCGAAGGGTCAATGTGGCAATCGATTGTACCTGAACATCTTCGTTGGAATGTTGGTTTCGGATTTGCTGCAATTGTAATGATAATCAGTTTATTGACATTTATCCAAACACAAAAAAGTTTAGGCTCAATAGGTCTTTCTCCGTTAATGAATGTTGAAAATTCCAAAAGAAAATTATTGGAAACGCTTACTTATTTAGGATCACTTCTGATTGTTCCAGTTATTATTGTCATGGTTGCCAATACTGTTTATACAGATTACTTTATGATGATTATCGGTCCAGCATCTATTTTGTATTTGTTTTATGAAATGAAAAACTTTTCTACAACGGAGAACAAAAAGCTGTTGGCGGCGCTTATTTTCATCATTTTTTCTATTTTCTTTTGGGCTTTTTTTGAGCAAAGTGGAGGTTCATTAAGCTTGTTTGCCGCAAATAATCTAAACAATGAAGTAGTAGGGATTAGATTAAGTCCAAACGGCGTAAACAATTCTGCCAATTCCTTTTTCGTTATTGGATTTGCAGCATTAGTTGGATTAGTATGGTTATGGATGGCAAAGCGAAAAATTGAACCCAATACTGTAATCAAATTTGGGTTGGCGTTTTTGTTTTTGGCGGGCGGTTTTTGGGTGTTTTATTACACTAAGTTTTTCGCAGATTTAAATGGTAAAACGTCATTAGGGCTATTTACATTTGGTTGGTTTGTAATTACATTTGGCGAACTTTGTTTGTCTCCAATTGGTATGTCGGCCATGACGAAATTATCACCACAAAAAACCCAAGCCGTTATTATGGGAATGTGGTTTTTGGCGAGTGCTTATGGACAATATTTTGCAGGTTTACTTGGAGCGAATATTGCTGAAGCCTCTGAGAATTCCACTAATATCGAAAAGTTGAATACCTATGCTGATGGATACCAACAACTTGCTATCTATGCTTTGGTTGCGGGAGTCGTTTTGCTGCTTATTTCTCCATTAGTGAAAAAATTAATGCAGGATGTAAAATAAAAAATGTAAATTTCGGCATCGTTTTTGAAAATAAAAAATTAAAAAAAGTATACATGAAAAAATTAGTTATCACCTTATTTTTAGTCTTAGGATCTATGACTATCGAAGCCCAAGAAGTTACTTGGCATACAGATATGAATAAAGCAACTGAAATTTCTAAGAAAACCAAAAAGCCATTGCTATTGTTTTTTACAGGAAGTGATTGGTGCGGTTGGTGTATTCGATTGCAAAAGGAAGTATTAAAAACTCCCGAATTTGCAAAGTGGGCAAAAGACAATGTGGTTTTAGTAGAATTAGATTTTCCAAGAAGAACACCACAATCACCAGAGATTGTTAAGCAAAATGCTGAATTGCAACAAACATTTGGAGTTCGTGGTTATCCAACGGTTTGGCTTGTTAATTCTATAAAAAAAGATGGAAAAACAAGTTTAGAACAATTGGGAAGCACCGGTTATGTTGCAGGTGGACCATCAGCTTGGCTTGCTGTTGCCGATAAAATTCTTGCAAATAAAAAATAGTTGCAGCTTTCAAAACTTATAGTATCCCTTTTCATTTGTATTATGAAAAGGGATTTTTTCTTTTCTGCAAGTAGCTTCCCAAAGTTTTACGTAGCTTTTAAAATTGGAACCATCGAAAACTACTTCTTTCGGTTGAATTATTTTGAGTAATCGTTCCAAATTTACTTTTGGGGATTGTGTTATAATCAAAATATCGGGTTTGATTTTTGATGAATATATAGAGGAACTGTCCAGTAAATAAACTTTCTTATTGTTGAAAAAGGCTAAGTTTTCCAACTGTTTTTTTTCTTTAATTTTACACGAATTGCCAATCAAATAAGATTTTATAGCAAGGTTGTCTTCAATGTTTTTGAGCATGCTGTCACTAGAATAAATGGTCACTTGATTCCCAATTCTTTCTGTGATAATGGTGTTTTTCTTGATGTTGAATACAAAATGTTCATTCTGAATTTTGGTCGAATAATCATTTTTTAACCACATTGCTTGGCAAATAAGTATCGACAGTAACACCATTATCGTTTTTAAAAAATTTGGTTTTTTTAACCAAATAATAGAAATAAAAATAATGAAGTAACTTGAAACGAGCATGGATAAACTAAATGAAATGTCTTGAAATATAAAATCTTCAAATGAGGCTATCCAATGTACTATTTTGTTTAAAATAGTGATACTCCATTCTAATGTTTTTATGAAATAAAAGGGTGTCCAATCAAAAGCGGCCATTACAACGACAAAAACTCCGATAATCATGATAATACTTAGCATTGGAATGATAACAAGATTCGTAATAAAAAACAGTCCAGGGAATTGATGAAAATAATAAATACTCAACGGGAAAGCTCCAATTTGTGCGGCAAACGAAACGGTAATAATTTGCCAAAAATAGTTAGCAATTTTATTTCTGGGTTGCCAAATGTTTGCAAGTAACGGTTGAAACCAAACGATAAAAAATAAAGCAGTATAGCTCAATTGGAACCCAACATCAAACAGGAAGCTTGGTTTAAAAGATAATATCAATAACATCGATACGAGTAAAGTGTGGTAAATGTTTATCGTTCGTCTAAAATGCATTCCTATGGCCACAAATGAGAACATAGTAACCGAGCGAACAACAGACGGTGCTAAACCTGCCAAAATTCCGAAAAGCCAGAGAGAAATAACGATGATAATCACTTTAATTGTGGCGCTAAAGCGGGTGTTTGGAAAAGGTTTTAAAAGAACAGTTAGGAACATCAAAATAAAACCAACATGCAAGCCAGAGACTGATAAAACATGAACCGCACCAGCATATTGGTAATCTTTAAGAATCTCTGGTGAGATGTCTTGTTGTTGTCCTAGAATCAAGGCATACACAACGCCAAGTTCCTCCTTTTTAAAATTTGCTTTTTCTAAGTTTGAAATTATTTTGTTTCTAAAATTTGCTACTTCTGATGAAAGATTTTCCGTTGTTTTACCCTTTTTTAATTGATACGAATTAGTATAAATCTGAGCGTAAATTTGTTGGTTTTCAAGATAACGGCCATAATCAAATTGATTTGGATTTATTGGGCCACGATTTTTATAAATTGTACTGTTTAATTTAAGATTTGTTCCTGTACTTAAATTTTGCAGGTGACTGTCTTTTCTAATATTAATAATTACTTTTCCATAACTTTTCTTAGAATTTAAGGTTAGTATTGAAGCGACGTATCTCTGGTTTAAATTAGTATTTTTAAGTTTTTCGTTGAGCAAAAGCGTTATTTCGTGTTGCTTGCCAGAATCTGATATTTGATGTATATAATGATTTTTGTTTAGACTTTCATTGTGGATTACATAAGTGGAAACCCCAATTAAGATGGAGACCAATGTGGCGATTATACCAAAATAAATTTTATTGGCGTTAAAATTTTTTGATAGAAAATAAAAAAACAGCAGTAAAAATAGTGCGCTTGTTAGGATTTTAAAAGTAAAATCAGGCTCGGGGTTGATCAAATTGCCTATCAAAACCCCCAAGATAAATCCAGATGTAATTCTAGCTAAAGGGAATTCTAATATTTTCATGTACTAATTTACATAATAAAATTAGAAAGAGAGATGTTTTAGTTTAAAATTCTATTTGCTTGTGCAAAAGTTCTTTTGTAGTAAGATTCTTTAGTTGAAGAAATTATAACTCCGCTTTGTGTTGATGAATGGATAAATTTTATTTCATCGTTATCCATTTCCACAACCATTCCAACATGGTTGATGCGACTTTTTCCATTGGTTTTAAAGAAAATTAAATCGCCTTTTTTTATTTCGTTTGTATCTATTTTTCTCCCTACTTGTGCCATTTCATGGGAGGAACGGGGTAGTACAATGTCAAAAATTTTGAAAGTAGAATACATTAATCCGGAGCAATCAAAGCCGTTTTTTGTTGTTCCGCCACCTTTGTACCCAACACCCAAATTATCGGAAGCTGAATTGATTAATTGTTTTACTAAATAACTCGTATTTTCAGTATCCACAACTATGTCATGGTCATTTTGCTCGTTGATATTTTTCTTTTTCTTTTTATTCGTTTTTTCGGCTATAATTTTAGTACTCGTTTTTTGGGGGCTATTTTTTTTTGTAGTTAGTGATTCAGAGTTCACAGGAACCGTGTAACTTCCTTTCTTCTCGGCCACTTCTTTTGAAGTTATAATACTAGAAGTGGGTTTACAAGATGTAAAAAGTAGGAATAGAAAGAATATGTTTAAAAAATATCTCAATTAAGTTTGTTTTATGCAAAAATACGTATTTGGATTTAATATCAAAATCAACTCAATTCTTTTACGATATATTTAGCAGTCTTTTCGCTTGCACCGATACCACCTAGTTTATTTTCTAAAATGTCATAATCTTTTAATAATTGCTCTCTTTGGTCTGTTTTTAAAATTTTTAACAATTCTTCTTTAATTCTGCTACTGTTACATTCTTCCTGAATTAG
>JBILYQ010000171.1:0-5191 GCA_044377655.1 Flavobacterium sp. | reverse complement strand
ATAAAGGGAAATGGGGGAAATGGTCTGATTTTGGCAAAGCCGAATTAATTATTACGCTTGACGGAAGTAAAAACAGAATTGTAGTTAACTCATTAGAATTACAATTGTTTAAAATAATAAGTTATGGAGAAAAAATTTCCACTGAGTTTGACGACACCTTGACATTTGAATGTGAAAATAACGAAGGCGGCTCCTGCAACATTATGATTGTTACTCGAAAAAATCAAAATAATCGGATGCAATTTTATATCAATTATAACGATATGAAAATGGTGTACAACATTTATAACCTCAATTAAATCAAAACTCCAAAAATGGATTTTTCTTATCCGAAAGAAGAAAAACTAAAAAGCAAAACAACCATAGACTTACTTTTCTCAAAGGGTAAATCAGTGAGTAAATATCCTTTGCGAATGGTCTACGTTGAAGATGATTTTGAGAAAAATTTGGCTTTAAAAGTGGGTGTTTCTGTTTCGAAGAAAAACTTCAAACATGCGGTAGATCGCAATTATTTTAAACGTGTTTTGAGAGAATGTTATCGCTTGAACAAGCACATTCTGAAGGATAATTTAGAAAAAAAATACGCTTTCATGTTTTTCTATCAAACCAAAGACCGGTTATCCTATCAGGAAATCAACGAAAAAACAATACAATTGTTCGAAAAATTTGTGAATTCTGTAAAAGAAAAAGATGAAATTCAATAGATTGACTGTTTTCTTAACAATCTCATAAATTTTATCTTCTACAATTATCAATGCCGTATATTTAATCTTATTTAGTATATTCGTTTACCCAAATTGTCTCAAAACAAAAATAACATGTTATCATTCCTTAAAAAAAAATATATCATTCCCGTTGTTGCCAGCGGATTTTTATTGGTAGGCGTAAGTTTCAAAGAGGATTTTTTTGAAATTTCCAAACAAATAGAAATTTTCACTACACTCTTCAAAACAGTCAATCAGAACTATGTTGATGAAACCAACCCAGCAGAAATGATGGACAAAGCCATAAAAAGCATGTTGGCCGATTTAGATCCTTATACCAATTATTTCAACGAACAAGATGTTGTGAAATTCAAAATAAACAACACTGGAGAATATACTGGAATTGGCGCCATGATTACAAGAAAAGACGATAAAATAATCATAAAAGAACCCTATAAAAACTTTCCAGCCGATAAAGCTGGACTAAAGGCTGGAGACGAGATAATTCAAATAGGCGATGTGCTTTTGTCTGATTTTAAAGAAGATGCATCACAGCTTTTGAAAGGAACAAAAGGAACCAAAGTGACGCTAAAATACCTGCGTCAAGGTAAGCCAATGACAACGGAATTGGTATTGGATGAAGTGGAAATTAAAGCCGTACCTTTTTTTGGTAAAATTGACGAAACTACAGGATATATTGTTTTGACTCAATTCAACAAAAAAGCGTCACAAGAAACCAAAGAAGCTTTAGAAAAACTAAAAGCTGATGGAGCAACAAAAATTGTTTTAGACTTGCGAGGAAATCCCGGAGGTTTATTGAATGAAGCCGTAAACATTTGCAATCTTTTTATATCCAAAAACGAAATTATTGTAACCACAAAATCCAAAAACGAGAAATACAACAACACTTATAAAACTTCCCGCGAACCAATCGATATCGAGATCCCTTTGGTGGTAATCATCGATGGAAAAAGCGCTTCTGCTTCAGAAATAGTTGCAGGCGCGTTGCAGGATTTGGATAGAGCCGTGGTGGTTGGA
This sequence comes from Flavobacterium sp., assembly GCA_044377655.1. Lineage (GTDB taxonomy): Bacteria > Bacteroidota > Bacteroidia > Flavobacteriales > Flavobacteriaceae > Flavobacterium. The sequence continues at coordinate 3,449 of JBILYQ010000171.1, read as the reverse complement.
AGCAGAAGTTTTGGAAAAGGTTTGGTACAAAGGCCTATAGACATGACTTATGGAACGCAAGTAAAAGTAACCATTTCAAGATATTATACCCCTTCAGGAAGATGTATTCAAGCATTGAATTATTCCAATAAAGACAAAAACGGAAAAGCAATCCGCACAGAAGAAAAAAATTATACTGCCTTCAAAACCAAAAAAGGAAGAACTGTTTATGATGGCGGAGGCATCCTGCCTGATGTGGAAATGGAAGAAACCAAATTAAGCTCCATTACAGAAGCATTACAAAAAAACGATGGTATATTTAATTATGCAACCCATTTCTATTATAAAAACCCAAGTTTCGGCGACAAAACTCCCAACTTGACAGACGCAGACTTTGCAGATTTTAAAGCCTTTCTAAAAAGAGAAAAAGTGGGTTTTGACACTGAAACAGAAGTTGCGTTAAAAATAATGATGGAAAAAGCCAAAAAAGAAAAAATCGATGCCACCATTGCAGCAGAATACCAACAACTGTTTGCAGCATTACAAAAAAGTGAGGAAACATTGATTGATAAAAACCAAAAGGAAATAAAAAACTTGATTCAGGATGAAATCATAAAACGCTATCAATACAAAGAAGGATTGTATTTATATTACATAAAAAACAACGTCGAAATCAAAAAATCAGTCTTGATTCTGAGCAATTCTATTGATTACAATAAAATTTTAAAAATATAAAAATGCGCTTTTTACGTTATTTACCGTTCTTTTTCATTGGGTTTTTGCAAGCCCAAGAGGAAGTGGTGCATTCCGTTTATTTCGATTTTGACAAGTTTACTCTAAATGAAAAACAGGCTAAAGATGTAGTGAGCTTTATTAAAAATGCCGATTCTACACGAATTGAATCCATTCAAATTTTTGGTTATACCGATGACATTGGAAAGGAAGCTTATAATTTTAAATTGTCCACAAAAAGAGCCGCAGTCATTCAAGAAAAATTTGTGGAAAGCAATATCAAGAACAAAATCATTGTCACCATTGAGGGAAAAGGACGTGTTTTGATTGATGACGATATTGTGGAAAACTTACCCGAAAAACGTTCTAAAAACCGAAGGGTAGATGTAGTTTTGAATTTAAAAGAATTGCCAAAGATTGAAATTCCAGGCTATTTCAACGGCATTCAAAAACACCATATTGTTGGCGATCATATCTACCTTGACAACATTTTGTTTGAAAGAGGAAGTAGCAAGTTGACCTTTAAATCTAAAACCGAATTAGATAAAATTGCTCGATTGCTGTTGAAATACAAAAATTTAGAATACGAAATTCAAGGCCACGTTTGCTGCACGCCTCCCTATCAAAAAGAAGCCATTGACAAAGACACTAAAAAACGTCAATTATCTTTAAATAGAGCCCAATCGGTTTACAAATATTTGATATTCAAAAAAGTGTCTAAAAACAGAATGACCTTCAAAGGCTATGGAAATACTGTTCCGCTCGGAAAAGGAACGGAATATGACCGAAGAGTAGAATTAGTAATTACCAAAATATAGTTATTCCTTTTTCATTTCAATGTGCGGAATATCATCTTCAAGATACATCTCGCTTGTTTGTATAAACCCGAGGCTTTCATAAAAAATTTTTAAGTACAACTGCGCAGAAATAGTAATTTGGGTTTCGCCAAAATGGTTTCGAATTGCTTCAATCGCCTCGCGCATTAAAAAACGCCCTAATTTTTTATCTCTAAAATCTTGGTCTACTATTACACGTCCGATGGAAGATTTCTCAAAATAGTCATTCGGTTTAAATAATCGGGCATAGGCGACAATTTTACCATCAAATTCTCCCAATACATGCAAAGCTTTCTCGTCTTTACCATCAATGTCTTGATAAACGCAGTTTTGCTCCACCACAAAGACCTCGGAGCGCAATTGTAATATTGAATATAGTTCACTTAAAGAAAGTGCTTGAAACGGCTTTATTTTCCAATTTGTTGTCATGGTCTTATTTCTTTTTTAAAAATTGTACCGACTTGATTATCGACTCTAATTCAAACATTAAGTCGCGTTTTTCTTTTGATGGTGCATAACAAAATCCTTCTAGGATTAAAATCCGATTGTTGGGCTTGTCTACAATAGCATAATTAATAAACGGTCCTGTCATAAAATCGTTTTTCATTTCCCAAGTACCTTTGGTTTCATATGCTTCTTTTCCTGCTAGAATAACTTTCGAAAAATAGGGCGAATACGCTTCCTCGGTAATCATCCTTGAGCGTAAAACCGTTCCGTGAATATACAATCTACCAATGGAATCTCTTGAGCGAACTATGCTGCTCATGGCAGTAGCTTTTCGAATGCTGCTCAATGGTAATTGATAAATCAAGATACTATTGTTACCACTTGTTATTTCGCTTTTGAGCCAAATAAAATTTTTCCTTCTCATGACATAGTCGTATTTAGAGGGAATTGTGAGCGTTATATTAAACTTATTAATTATTTTTTGAGAATCCAATAAGGAATCGCCAAACATTTTTTGGCTTTGGGCAATTTCCGTTATTCGCATTTTCTGAATAATCTTAGAAGCATTTCTCTCTAAAATAGCTAAGATTTCCGAAGTGGTCTTTCCAGAGATGTGAATGGCATTCTGCGGTATTGCAAATTTGTTTTCATTGATTTTAAATCTACTTTTTGCTTCTTTTTTTACAATTATAATATTACGACTATCGGTAGAAAAACCTTCAAATACTTTAACAGGAAACTGGTTGATAGTAAAAAGTGGCTCTTCTTGAGGCAGACCTAAAACTGGTGAAGCAAATTTATTTCTGATGCTGTCTCCAACTTCTCCATTCCAAAGTTGGTCGTCAATAATTACAGAAATAGTATTTATGGCGCCCGAGGTGTTTTGAGACAGTTTTTCATCTTTCCTCCCGCATGAAAAGAAAAAGAATGAAAAAGAGAGGTATAAAAAAAGGGTTTTATTCATAATTGAAATAAAACCCAAATTTAAATAAGATTTTCGGATTTATCCGTTAATTTTTAATTTCATGCCTGGTTTTAAACTTTCCACTTTAACATCTTTGTTCCATTTTTTGATATCTGAAACACTAACACCAGGATATTGTTTGGCAATACTAAACAAAGAATCTCCTTTTCTAACATAATAATGTTTTACTTCATCATTCTTATAAGCAGTTGCCACACTTTCTTTTTGAATATTTTTGGCATTAGAATCATTGACCGCAATTAGTTTTTTGCCAACAGTTATTTTTGTGCCAAGTTGAATTGTAGTGTCTTCAAGATTATTCCATTCTTTTAAATCAGATTGCGATACATTATATTTTTTTGCAATTTCGCTTAAATTATCGCCCGCTTCCACAATGTATTCAATAGTTTTAAGTTGAGTGGTGACAACTTCTGTTTTCGGTGTGTCATCGTTTTTTGCCAAAGCTAGTTTGGAACCCAATTGAATATTCG
>JBILYQ010000170.1:0-5206 GCA_044377655.1 Flavobacterium sp. | reverse complement strand
ATGTCCGCCACGTTCTGAAACGCCGTTTACAATTTCGTCATTAGCAAGAACGGTTCCTAAACCGGGACACCAGTTGACTTCGGTTTCTGCGAGATAGGTTAATCTGTATTTTAATAGAATTTCTTGCTTTTTTTCTTCTGAATAAAAACTCCAATCGGAAGGAAAAAATATTTCGGTGTTGTCGTCACAAACGGCTTTAATGGTAGCATTACCACTTTTTTCGAAGATGCCTACTAATTCTGAAATATCTTCGGCTTTGTTTGTTTCTAAATTGTACCACGAATTGAATAATTGGATAAAAATCCATTGGGTGTGTTTGTAATAATCGGAATTGGAAGTGCGCACTTCTCTGCTCCAATCAAAGGAAAAACCTATTCTGTCCAGTTGCTGACGATAGCGCGCAATATTTTCTTTGGTAGTTTTATCGGGATGTTGACCCGTTTGAATGGCGTATTGTTCGGCTGGCAATCCAAAACTGTCGTAACCTTGCGGATGCAAAACGTTGAACCCTTTGTGACGCTTGAAACGTGCTACAATATCAGAGGCAATGTATCCCAAGGGATGGCCAACGTGCAATCCTGCTCCAGACGGATAAGGAAACATGTCGAGGACATAATATTTTGGTTTGTCAGAAGTATTGCTGGCTGCAAAAGTTTGATTTTCTGCCCAGTATTTTTGCCATTTGGCTTCAATTATTTCGTGAAAGTACTTCATTCTGTATAATGTTCTGAGTTACTGAGTAACAAAGGTTCTGAGTTTTTAAGATCACAAATTTACGTTTATTATAATAAAGTTAAAACTTTGTTCGTTATAAAGGAGAAAAACAATTTTCTTTATTATTTTTACAGCTTAAATTATTGTTTATGGCATCTTCCTTTGATAAGTTTCAAAAACGCAGATTAATTTCCTCCTATTTTTCGGTTGTGTTGAGCATTTTCTTGGTGCTGTTTCTACTTGGAATATTAGGACTTTTTGTGATTAATTCGAAACGCTTGTCAGACAATTTTAAGGAAGAAATTGCAATGACCGTTTTCTTTAAAAACGAGGCTAACGACACTATTTTGAAAGCTTTTGGCGAGGAAATGAAGACCGCAAAATTTGCTAAACGATTTGTATATGTTTCCAACGAAGAAGCGGCAAAACAGCACAAAGAAGTTATAGGCGAAGATTTTATGCAGTTTTTAGGAGTGAACCCATTGCAAAATTCCTATGATATTCATTTGAAAGCCAATTATGTGGTCAACGATAGTCTTGCTAAGATTGAAAGTCGCCTTCGCAAGAACGAAATGGTTGCAGATATTGTTTATGACAAACAATTGGTGACTTTGGTGAATGATAATGTGAAAAATGTGAGTATGTGGATCTTGATTATTAGCGGCGTTTTCGCTTTTGTATCGGTGTTATTGATTAATAGCTCGATGCGTTTATCAATATATGCTAACCGCTTTATTATTAAAACGATGCAAATGGTTGGCGCAACAAAATCCTTCATCAGAAAACCATTCCTATATCGAAGCATTGTTCTAGGATTTATTGGTTCGGTATTGGCAATTTTGGCCTTAATAGGCGTTTTGACTTATATTGAAACTAACTTTCCGAATCTTGGCATTTTGGAAGACCAATTTCTGATTGGACTGGTTTTATTAGGGGTTTTAGTAGTTGGAATCGTCATTACTTGGATAAGTACTTTCTTTGCAACGCAACGCTTTTTAAACCTAAGAACAGACGATCTGTATTAATTTAAGAATGCCCAATTTATTAAAAATCTATTTATTATGGAAAACAAACACAAACCAGACTTCCTGTTTGAAGGAATGAATTATAAAATTTTACTTATTGGAATTGCCGTAATCGGTATCGGATTTATCTTAATGTCTGGAGGTGGCAGCGAAGACCCGAATGTTTTTAATGAAGATGTTTTTAATTTTCGAAGAATCCGATTGGCGCCAACAGTTGTCTTGTTAGGTTTTGGAATTACGATTTACTCGATTTTCAAAAAAACAAAAAAATAGTTTTTTGAACACACCACAACCATGAATATATTTCAAGCTATTGTTTTAGCCATTATTGAAGGCTTAACCGAATTTTTACCGGTTTCTTCAACTGGACACATGATTATTGCTTCCTCCTTTTTTGGGATTGCTCAAGAGGATTTTACCAAACTTTTTACAATAATCATTCAATTGGGAACCATTCTCTCTGTGGTGGTTTTATATTTCAAAAGGTTTTTTCAAAGTTTTGATTTTTATTTTAAATTGTTAGTTGCCTTTATTCCTGCTGTTGTTTTAGGATTACTGCTGAGTGATTTCATTGACGGCTTGTTAGAAAACCCAATTACGGTTGCCGTTTCTTTAATTCTTGGAGGTATTATTTTATTAAAAGTTGATGGATGGTTCAAGGATTCAGAAGAAACGCAAACCTCAGAAAAAATAAGTTATTTAACCGCATTTAAAATTGGTTTGTTCCAATGTTTGGCGATGATTCCTGGCGTTTCAAGAAGTGGCGCAAGCATTATTGGCGGAATGTCACAAAAATTATCCCGAACTACAGCGGCAGAATTTTCGTTTTTCTTGGCCGTTCCTACCATGCTTGGCGCAACGATTAAAAAATGTTATGATTATTATAAAGCAGGATTTGAATTGTCAAACGATCAAGTGAATTTATTAATTATTGGCAATATCGTTGGCTTTGTTGTGGCGCTTTTGGCCATCAAATCGTTTATTGGTTATTTGAGCAAACACGGTTTTAAGATGTTTGGTTATTATCGAATTATCGCCGGAATTGCCGTTTTACTCATTCATTTCTATGTTCAAAAACTCACCATCCTTTAATGACAGCCGAAGATATTCTAAACGGACAAATTCTACTGATTGACAAGCCGTTACATTGGTCTTCTTTTCAGGCGGTCAATAAGTTGAAATACATTTTAATTCGGAAATACGATTTATCCAAAAAATTTAAAATTGGCCATGCCGGAACTTTAGATCCTTTGGCAAGCGGATTGCTGATTGTTTGCACCGGAAAATTCACCAAAAGAATTTCAGAAATTCAAGGTCAAGCCAAAGAATATACAGGAACAATCACCGTTGGAGCAACGACACCTTCCTATGATTTAGAAACCGAAATTGATGCTACTTTTCCAATCGAGCATATTACAGAAAAATTAATTTTGGAGACGATACAACAATTTTTGGGCGAAATCGACCAAAAGCCACCTGTGTTTTCGGCGATAAAAAAAGACGGAAAACGATTGTATGAACATGCTCGTGCGGGAGAAGAAGTAGAAATTGCCTTTCGGAAAACAACAATACATGAATTTGAAATCACAAGAATAGCTTTGCCCGAGATTGATTTCAGAGTCGTTTGTAGCAAAGGAACTTATATTCGTTCGTTGGCTTTTGATTTTGGAAAAGCATTGCACTCTGGCGGACATTTAAGTGTTTTGAGAAGAACAAAAATTGGCGATTATTCAGTTGTCAAGGGCATTTCTCCTGAAGTTTTTGAGTTATCTATTGGCAGCAATGAAGCCTAAATTATTCTACCTTCTGCTTTTGTATTGCCAATTTGGATTTGCCCAAGGCGTAATTGATTCAAAAGACATTAGAGAAGAAAAATCTGAGCATACTTTTATTCAATTTCATTTTTCAGTTCCAATACGAGCCAATCAATATGCTGGAGAAATTGACCCGTATTCTGGCGAAAAAGAACCTTGGTTCTTACCCGACGGAATAAGCGGAAGAATTGGAGTTGGAATTCATTATGACAAATGGATTGGCGCAGGGATAAACACAGGTATCGATTGGAAAGGCAACGACTGCTTGGTTGTGGCGCCTGTCTTTGCATCCTTGCGATTTAGTCCACAGGTAGGCGAAGAAACGAGAATAACGGCCGATGCGGGTTACGGAAAATCATTTGCTCTTGGCAGAAGCGCCTTGGTTGGCAATTTCAAAAAAATTAGTTTAGGTATTGAAAGCGAAGATGGTTATGGCTTATATATTGAACTTTGTCAGTATGGATTTTCCTTAAACGGTATTGAGAAAGTTGGAAGTTTCAGTATTGGTATTTCATATTTACTTTTTTAGTTATTCCAATTCTTGCATCACCTCCATAATCTCATTTTGGGTTGTAATTCCTTTATCATGCAAATACCAAAGTTGCAATTCGGCTTTTACGGTTTCATCAACGATTCCAAATTTTTCCTTATAATCTAACATTAATTGTTTTGCCCCTTGTGGTCTTGGTCCAAAATGTCCTAAGACTTCTAACGTTTTTATATCGATAACTAGAAGTTTAGGGATTGCCTTTCCTCCGTTTGTTAAAAACATTTTCATCAAATCTTCATCTTCATCTCGAAAAACAATTTTAAGTTCAATTTTTGCAGAAAACTCAGCCATTTTATAGATTACTGGAAGGATTTGAGCCGCATCGCCACACCATCCTTCTGAAATCACTAACCAAATATATTCTTTTTTTAAAGATTGAAGCTGTTGAATGGTTTGCTCAGAAATTTTTATAGTTTTCTCCAATCGATTCATTCTAACATCGTTCAATTGACTATAATGCAATAAATCCTCAGACTGTTCGTTTCCCGATGATTTGTCTTCTTTAATCAAAGAAGAAACTCGATTTCTGTATTCAGAATAAGAATGACTATTGGATAAACTTTGGGCAATACCTGATTTCATATTGTACAATTAATAATGAGTTTGCAAAGCTATAAAAGGAAAATCAAACTCTAGGTGATAAATGTAACATAACATTGTTTTTTCATCAGAAATAAAAAAAGATAATGTTTATATTTGCAGCACAAAAACGAATCTTAAAATAAGATTCTGAAATAAATTCAGAATAAAATGAAATACAAAAGAATTCTACTAAAATTAAGCGGAGAAGCATTAATGGGCGACAGACAATATGGAATTGACCCCAAAAGGCTTGCCGAATATGCCGATGAAATTAAACAAATTCACGAAAAGGGAGTTGAAATTGCAATTGTAATTGGCGGTGGAAATATTTTTAGAGGAATTTCTGGAGCAAGCAATGGCATGGATAGAGTTCAAGGCGATTACATGGGAATGCTTGCCACAGTTATCAACGGAATGGCGTTGCAAGGTGCTTTAGAAGATAAAGGAATGTTGACTCGTTTGCAAACTGCTTTGAAAATCGAAGCAATTGCCGAACCATATATTAAAAGAAGAGCAGTACG
>JBILYQ010000169.1:0-5240 GCA_044377655.1 Flavobacterium sp. | reverse complement strand
AGTGATGACGATTAGCAAGGCGATGGTGGAATTTAACCCGAGCCGTGTGAATTTGAAACAATTTTCTGCTACCACAGGAAACAGCGACATGAATGTGACTGGCGTTTTAGAAAATTTTTATGGTTTTGTGTTTAAAAACCAAGAGCTGAAAGGAAACTTCAATTTAAACTCGAACCAATTGGCGGTGAGTGATTTCATGACGACTGACACAGCGGTGAAAAAGGATGCAAAAGCAAGCGACCCAATGAAGATACCTGCTTTCTTAAATTGCAGTTTGACAGCCAAAGCCAACACAGTGCTATATGACAATTTGGTATTGAAAGATGTAGTTGGAAAAGTTATTATTAAAGACCAAAAAGTGACTTTAGAAAATGTGAAGACAAACATTTTTGGGGGACAAATTGCCGTGAATGGGGATGTTTCTACAAAGGAGAAAACACCAAAATTCAATATGGATTTAGGTCTTACAAGTGTTGACATTCAGCAAACGTTTACACAATTGGAAATGATGAAGAAGATTGCGCCTATTGCTGGAGTGATAAACGGAAAGTTGAATTCGAAAATAAAGTTGTCAGGGAATTTAAATGCTACGGAGATGACGCCCGATTTGAACAGTATTTCGGGAGATTTATTGGGACAATTGCTTTCAACAACGGTGAATTCGAGCAATTCTACTTTGTTGAGTGCTTTGGATGAAAAGTTAGGTTTTGTAAACTTGAAAGATTTAAATCTAAATGATTTAAAGGTAGCTTTAACCTTTAAAGAAGGAAAAGTAACTGTAAAACCTTTTGATTTGAAGTATAAGGATATCAAAGTAAATGTTGGCGGTACGCACGGTTTTGACCAAGCAATGAATTACACCATGAAGTTGGACGTTCCGGCGAAGTATTTGGGAACGGAGATTACTACTTTGATTGGTAAACTTGCGCCTGCCGATGCTAAGAAGTTTGAGAGTATACCGATTACTGCTTTGGTTGGCGGCAATTTTAAGAGCCCTAAAATAACTACTGATGTGAAACAGGCTACGACTACGCTAGTGACGAATTTGGTAAAAACACAGAAGGATAAATTAATAAAACAAGGAACCTCGGCATTAACTGATTTAATTAACAAAAATAAAAAACCTAGCGACACTACTAAAACTGTAGCGCCAACCACCAAGAAAGATGTAGAGACAAAAGCAAAGGATTTGTTGAAAGGGTTGTTTAATAAACCGAAGAAGGAGTAGATGAATTGTGAATTCATAAAAAACCAAAACCATCTCAAGAAACGGGATGGTTTTTTTTATACACTTATCTTCACCACATATCCTTCAAAAGTTCTCACATTGAAAACAGTTCCGTCTTCAAATAGGAGGTATTGTCCTTTTATTCCGGTTAGTTTCCCTTTGAAGTTGGGCGATTTGTCAAGACTTAGGCTGGTAACTTTTTTTGGGTATTGGAGCACCGGAAAATGCATTTCATACAACTCCCCTTTTTGCTGATGAAAATACTCTTGAACTTCGGCCGGAATAAGATTTTCAACTTTTAATCTCTCAGCTATCAAATCAACTTCGGGCACTTCGTTTTTTAGCATTTTTTGCCAATTGGTTTTGTCGGCATAATGGTTTTTCAGCGCCACTTCCGTAATTCCAGCAAGGTATCTGTTGGGCACTTCCACAATTGGAATCGCTTGAACAGCACCTTGGTCAATCCATCGGGTGGGCACTTGAGTATTTCGAGTTACGCCTACTTTTATTTCGCTTGACAAAGCCAAGTAAACAATGTGTGGCTGGAGTTGTACTCTTTTTTCATAGTCCAAATCGCGGTCTTCAATATCAAGATGCGCCGTGCTGAGTTCGGGTTTCATGATCCAATCTCCGGCAGACGCGCTACTCATAAAGCAATCGTAACAAAATCCTTGACGGAATATTTTTTTCTTTTTGCCACAATGCAAACATTGATAACCTTGAAAATTAATTTCTAAAGATTTGTCCAAAAGTTGGTTTAGACTTAGAAAACTGTTTTCAAAAACCAAATAATATTGAATTGGATTGGAGAATTCGGTTTGCATTTTGGTAAGAACGCCTTCGTATGTCATTGGATTGAAGTTTCAGGTTTAAAGTTCAACAAAAATTACTATTTTTGGTAAAGTTATCATTCGTAATTTGTATTTCATAATTCCTAATTCAAATAAATGCCTTTTCCAATTATCAACTCTATCGCTTCGTGGTTTTTAAAACAGCGCATTCATCAGATTGAGTTGTTTTTGAAATACCCCCATGAGGTTCAGGAAGAACTGCTGATGAACCTGATTCGTTCAGCAGAAAGCACGGTTGTTGGCAAGCATTATGATTTTGAAAGCATGAAATCCTATGCCACTTTTGCAGAGCGTGTTCCCGTTGCTACCTATGAAGAATTGGAGCCGATGATTGAAAAAACGCGACATGGCGAGCAGCATGTTTTTTGGGATACCCCAATAAAATGGTTTGCCAAATCAAGCGGCACTACCAATGCCAAAAGCAAGTTTATCCCTGTGAGCAACGAGGCTTTGGAGGATTGTCATTACAAAGGCAGCAAGGATTTATTGTGCATGTATTTGAACAATAATGAAAACTCGGAATTGTTTATTGGAAAGAGTTTACGGCTTGGCGGCAGCAAGCAAATTTATGAGGATAACAATACTTATTTTGGAGATTTGTCGGCTATTTTGATTGAAAACATGCCTATTTGGGCGGAATTTAGCAGTACGCCAAGCAATAAAGTATCGCTGATGAATGAATGGGAAGCCAAACTTTCGGCGATTATCAATGAAACGCGCAATGAAAATGTGACGAGTTTTGCGGGCGTTCCATCGTGGATGTTGGTGTTGCTAAACCGCGTTTTGACCGAAACGGGTAAGGATAATTTGTTTGATCTTTGGCCCAATTTGGAAGTGTATTTTCATGGCGGTGTCAATTTTGAACCCTATAGAGAACAATACCAAAAGATATTGCCTTCCACAAATTTCAAGTACTACGAAATTTACAATGCTTCGGAAGGTTTTTTTGCCATTCAGGATTTGAATTATTCCAATGATTTATTACTGATGTTGGATTATGGAATTTTCTACGAATTTATTCCGATGGATACTTTTGATACCGAAAACCAAAAAGTAATACGACTGGCAGACGTGGAATTGTTTAAAAACTATGCCGTGGTGATTACGACAAATGCTGGACTTTGGCGCTATTTGATTGGCGATACAGTTCGATTTACTTCTTTGAATCCCTATCGAATTCGGGTTTCGGGTAGAACAAAACACCATATTAATGTTTTTGGAGAAGAATTGATGGTAGAAAACACCGATATGGCGATTGCCAAAACGTGTCAAATTACACAATCGGAAGTAATTGATTATACGGTGGCACCAATTTTTATGAAAGTAAAAGAAAAAGGCGCGCACGAATGGATGATCGAATTCAAGAAACCACCCGAAGATATTGCTTTTTTTACCAAAACATTAGATGAAACGCTGCAATCATTGAACTCTGACTATGAAGCGAAACGCTACAATAATATGACATTAAATCCGTTAATAATCAATGTGGCGCGCCCCAATTTATTTTATGATTGGCTGAAAGAACGCGATAAACTTGGCGGACAGCATAAGATTCCGAGGCTTTCCAACCAAAGGGATTATTTGGAACAATTAATTGCGATGCAAACCGTTGTAAAACGATAATGATGAAAAAAATCCTTACTATATTTCTACTTTTAGTTTTTCTAGCCTCTTGCGGACCAAAACGCATGAGTTGTTATGGCAAACGCTGTGTGGATGTTAGTACAAAAGACAAAAAAATAAATGCATAAAAAATCCCTCGATTGAGGGATTTTTTATTTTATTATGAAGCTATTTCTAATCGTTTCAATAAGTTTTTTGTCAATGCATCATGGGTATATTCTCTATCAATATGCAATGTTTTCTCGTCAGAACTTGGCAAGTCGAACATGGCATCGGTTAAAATGGCTTCGCACAAAGAGCGCAATCCTCGAGCACCCAATTTGTATTCTAGCGCTTTATCAACAATAAAATCTAGGGCTTCCTCATCAATTGTAAAGGCTACGTCGTCCATTTCAAAAAGCTTTACATATTGCTTAATAAGCGCATTTTTGGGCTGGGTCAAGATTGCTCTAAGGGTTTCCTTGTCCAAAGGATCCATGTGGGTTAAGACTGGTAAACGCCCAATAATCTCAGGGATTAATCCAAAATCCTTGATGTCTTTTGGAATAATGTATTGCAACAAATTGTCTTTATCAATGTTATCCACATTTTTAGAGGTGCTGTAGCCAACGGCTGTTCTATTCAATCGTTTTGAAATAATTCTTTCAATTCCGTCAAAAGCGCCACCTGCAATAAACAAGATATCTTTGGTATTTACTTCTACAAACTTCTGGTCGGGGTGTTTTCTTCCTCCTTTTGGCGGCACATTGACAACGGTTCCTTCTAATAATTTCAACAATGCTTGTTGCACGCCTTCTCCAGAAACATCACGTGTAATTGAAGGGTTATCGCTTTTGCGAGCAATTTTATCTATTTCATCAATAAATACAATTCCTCTTTCGGCTTTGGCCACATCATAATCCGCAGCTTGCAACAATCGGGTCAAAATACTTTCTACATCTTCACCAACGTAACCTGCTTCTGTTAACACCGTTGCATCTACAATTGCTAAAGGAACATCGAGCATTCTGGCAATAGTCTTAGCTACTAAGGTTTTGCCTGTTCCGGTTTGACCTACCATGATGATGTTGCTTTTTTCTATTTCAACATCTTCGGCATTTTCCAATTGCATCAATCTCTTATAATGATTGTATACTGCAACCGACATTACTTTTTTGGTTTGGTCTTGCCCGATAACGTATTGATCTAAAAAGGCTCTTATTTCTTTTGGTTTTTTCAATATCAAATCGGTTGCTATTTTTGCAATCGAACTTGATTTTAATTCTTCCAAGACAATTCCGTGTGCCTGTTCAATACATTTGTCACAAATGTGAGCATTAATACCAGCAATCAACAAATTGGTTTCTGGTTTTTTTCGTCCACAAAAGGAACATTCTAATACTTGTTTTGCCATTCTTGTTGTCTAAAGTCTAAAGTCATAAAGTCTAAAGTCATTTGACCTTGGACATTTGTCTTTAGACACATTTATCTTCTTAAAACTTCGTCAATCATACCATATTGCTTAGCTTCATCAGCTATCATCCAATAATCTCTTTCAC
>JBILYQ010000275.1:0-3232 GCA_044377655.1 Flavobacterium sp. | reverse complement strand
AAATTAAGTTTGGGTTGTTTTCTAACCGCTACAGAACTGAAATAATCGACAAACGACACATTTGGATATAAAATAAAAAAAGGAGATAATGTCGTCATTATCTCCTTTTAAGTTAGAATAAATTTAAATTTATTTTTTGATGATTTTCTTAGTTTCTATCTTTCCATCGGATGCAAGTTGAAGTAAGTACATTCCTTTTGTCAAATTGCTTACCTCTATTTGGGCGTTCTCAAGAATACCACTTTTGATAACTTTTCCATCTATGGTAAACAATTTAAATGATACAATTTCTGATGTGTTGACGCCAATTACAGTAACATTGTCTGTGAATGGATTCGGATATACCGAAAATTTTACAGCCGTGTTTTCAACAACAGTTAAAGGAATTGCGGTGCCGTGAACAGCAATGTTATTAAAAGAAATTCTTGCGCCAGTGTCAACCGTCATGTTTGTTCCAGTAAATCGCAAACGAACTTTGAAATTTGCGTTATTATTAGCTGTTGTTACAGCACTAAAATCAATATCAAATAATTGAAAAGCATTGGTTAGAGGCAAAGAACTTGAACTCAATCCTGTGGTTAACCAAATAGGAGTTCCTGAATTCACAGAATAGTCAACAGCAATTGCCGTTGCGTTTGTCAATTCATTGATAGCTGCAAAAGAAAATCGAATGTCTTTTTGTCCAGTTGTTGAAAAATTAAAGATCATTGTATTTTCTAGATTGCCGCTTTGCAATGGTTCTTTTATTTGCAATCCTTTCATGTCGCTATTAACAAAAATAAGGTTATTATTAGCTTCTGGAATGTAGTTAATATCCGTTGGGCTATTTCTTCTTTCCATAGATGCTTTTCTCCAATTGGCAACATCTGTTGAGACAAATGGATATCCTACTAAGCAAGATTCATATTGAATGACACCGTCAACAGTTCCTGCTTTAAAAGTGGTGTTCAATGATAAAAGCGGCAAATTATTAGCAATTGCTGAGTTCATCATCCAAAAATAAATAGGCTGGCTTGTTGCCACAGTTTCTGGAATGAAAACCGCCGTTACACTAAAACTTGTAGCAGAAGAAATAGTTATCTCAGGATTAGTGCTTGAAGAAGCGCCTGTCCAATGACTGAAAATAAACCCTTGATTTGCGATGGCTTTTAATTTTACGGGAATGTTTGAAAAATATATTCCTGTCCAAGGATAGGGATTTGATACAATTCCTGGTGTTCCTGTTTTTACTTCAATAGTATTCATTTTTATAAAACCATGAGTAGCATTTGACACATTTAAAGTTGCATTGATATTGGAAGTAATTCCAAATTTAGTTCGGATATGACTTCTTTGGAAGGCAGGTCTTTGATTTGCAAAATTCACTTCTTCGCTTAAATAATAGTTCCAAACATCAATTTCTTCTGGAGTTTCCCATCTTGCAATATGTTCTGGCATTTCGGGTTCAATGACTGTTTTCATTTCGTCTATCATCGTTACAACTCTTGAAGAAAGAAACGAGGTGTTCATTAAATCGGCAAAACGATTGATGAAATCATTTTTAAAGGTGTTGTTTTCTAATAGCTTACGCAATAGCAAGGTAGACCAAGCTGGATTTGGATATGCTGGACCATTTGCTTCAGTTGCATCGGCCAAGGAGTTATGTGCAATATCATCATAGTAAAAACCAAAAGTATCGTCCATATCATGAATTGCCCATCTCCATCTTCCGTCATGACCATAGGGTGCATTTGGAACAAAACCAGCAGTTCTTTTTCTCCAATATTCTACATTTGTTCCTGGCCAATCGCCGTTTTGAAAGTAAATATTTGAAATAAAATAATCGCTGAAACTTTCAGGATCTAGGCGCGTTTTTATGTAATCAAAATTTGTAGTGCTTGCTAAACTGTTGTTGGTTACAAAATCAATCATATCAAGATAATCTAGATTGTCTCCTTCTTCAGCAACGCCTTCATTTTCTAAAAAATCCAATTCATTGGAAGCGATGTTAAAGGCTCTCGAAAAATACTTATCATCAAATTTTTCGCGAAGATTTAATATTCCCCAATATTCCCCGTTGATAAAAGTAATGGTTGGTTGATAAGCTTCGGTTATACAATTAAGAGAAGCAATCAGTTTGTGACACAAAGCGTCTCTAAACATGGTGTTTGTGAAATCGCCACCAGAATTCCGAAGCACTAAATTTGTAAAGCTGTTGTCGGTCAAATTTGGAAAAAAAGGATAGGCCATTCCGTTTGTTCCATAATCCGATCTGGAGTATAAATTATAGGATTTGCTGCGGTAACCACGAGTTACACCACCATGAATTCTAATTCCGATGTCTTGATTCAAGGCTTCGGTTCCATTTACAAAATAGGTCAAATTGGCCACTTTTTCGGTTGCAATTCCTTTGTGCCAATAATTGGCAATATCCTCTAAATAATCTGGTTCCAAGGTTGGATTGGCAATTCTCCAGTCGTCAAAGTCTTTTCCGGCCACGCTAATTCCGTTTGTGTAATCAAAGAATTTGTTTTCGTCGAGACTTAAAGAAACAACAGGCAGCGAAAAGCGATTTGCACCAAGCGGGGAAATATAATAGGTTTTTGTCACCGTTTTGCTTTCCAAAGCTCCGGGTTTTATCAATTTTGCTCTAACTACAGTTCCTTTATATAGTGGATTTTCTGGAATGTAAGTTGGGTTAAAGTCATACGTTGTAGAAATAGAGGCAATTTTGTTAGCCTGCGTGGATCTGTCTACAATGGACAAAGGCGCGCTATATTGAAATGTATTGAATTGATTGGTCAAAAGCGTGCCAGTTGCTTGTCCAGGATGTTCTGGATATTGGTTTTTGTAGCTGTAAGTTGTGCCACCAAGATTTGTTGCTTTTGGTTCCGAACCGTCTGTTGTGTATAAAATGGTAGCTCCAGGAGTTGTGGTTGATAAAGTAAGATTGAAACCAGCAGTCAAAAAACCTCCTTCTTGAGAAAAAGTTGGCGGATTCAACACCTCTGTGTATCCAATTGTTCCGTTGGACTGTCCTGGCGTTGGTGGATTTAAAAATAAATAACCGCCCGTTCCGTTTGGAATTCTTCCAAAAGAAACATTAGATTGAATACTTGTAGCAGGAAAAGTGTCTACAGTAATTCCTGAGTTATTTGTCAAATAAACGCTTTCGCCACCCGAACTTATTTTGAAATTGGTGTGCAATTCGCTTCCTGGAATGGCTCTGTTTTTGTCAGAACACCAAACAAGA
>JBILYQ010000168.1:0-5264 GCA_044377655.1 Flavobacterium sp. | reverse complement strand
ATCGTTGGTGGTGGATCATTGGGGATTGACCGTTTTTTCATTGGCGATACCGGAATGGGAATCGGAAAACTATTGACCTGTGGTGGATTAGGAATTTGGACCATCATTGACTGGTTTTTAATAATGGGCGCCACTCGCGAGAAAAACATGGAGATGTTTCAAAACGCTTTATATTAAACAATGACTAAAAGCAAGTTATATACCTTATTATTGATAGCTTGTTTTTCAGGATTTATATACCTTATTTTAACCATTTATTTTGCCCAAAGCAATCTCTATGGCGTTTGCATTATCAAGAATGTAACAGGAATTCCCTGTCCGTCTTGTGGCACAACTCGCGCTGTTCAATTGCTTTTGCAAGGAAGTATTTTAGAGTCGCTGCAAGCAAACCCATTTGGTGTTTTGGTTGCAGTCATTATGTTTTTCGTTCCTTTTTGGATTGCTTTTGACCTAATTTCTAAAAAAGAAACATTTTACATTGCCTATAAAAAAATGGAAGCAACCATCAAAACACACTGGCTTGCCGCTATTTTGATTTTTTTGGTACTTCTAAACTGGATTTGGAACATTTATAAACAACTATGATACACGAAACCTCCTTTGCCTATAAACCATCGGAACACGAATCCGAAAAAGCGTCCAACAGTTATCTCATGTCTTTGGTGGCCGTTGTTGCTGGATTGCCGTTGCCGATTATTAATTTGATAGCCACTTTCTTTTTCTATGTTGCCAACAGAAAATCGACTTATTTTGTCCGTTGGCATTGCCTGCAAGCACTGTTTTCGCAATTTGCTTTGCTGTGCATCAACAGTTTTAGTTTTTGGTGGACGGTTTCCATTTTGTTTACAGACGAAAAAGTAACCAATCAATATTTTGCTTACATCTTCACGGTGATTGTTTTTAATATTTTGGAATTGATTTCTACTATATATTCTGCTGTTCAAACCCGAAAAGGGAAACACGTCGAATTTTGGTTTTTTGGAAATCTCACTAATTTAATCTGCAAAGCGTAATGATAAAGAAAACAATTTTACAAGGAGCAATCATTCTGCTAGGTTTTTTGATAGTATGGTTTGCTTTTTCGCAGCTTGATTTTATGACTTTTTTTAAAATCGAGAAGCGCACCACAAATGTTGAAAATACATTGGGCGATTTGATTTGGGGTGAAATAGAAGGCACTGAAAATGTAGTTACCAACGATTCCGTCATTAAAACATTGGACCAACTGCTTCAGCCTATTTGCGATGCCAACAACTTAACCCGCGATTCGTTAAAGGTTCATATTGTTCAAAAAGAAGAAATCAATGCTTTTGCCTTGCCCAACAATCATTTGGTGGTGTACACGGGTTTAATCACTGACTGCAAAAAACAAGAGTCATTGCAAGGCGTTTTAGGGCACGAAATTGCCCATATTAAACTAAACCATGTTATGAAGAAATTGTCCAAAGAAATCGGTTTTTCCGTTTTGTTTTCTGTGACCGCTGGTGATAAAGGCGGTGCAATTTTAAAAGAAATCTTCAAAACGCTTTCCTCTTCGGCCTATGACCGAACCTTGGAAAAAGAAGCCGATATTGCTAGTGTTGATTATATGATTGCCGCCAATCTTGACCCAAAACCTTTTGCTGATTTTATGTTTCAAATGTCTTTGGACAATGAAATGGAAAAAAGTCTGTATTGGATTTCTTCCCATCCTGAATCGGAAGCAAGAGCCAAATACATCATGGAATATATAAAAGGGAAACAAGTCAAATCGAAAACAACGCTTTCCGACAAAGATTGGAAAAACTTCCAACAACAAGTGAAAAACAACCAAGAGTAAAATAAAAAGTTGCCAATTGGCAACTTTTTTTATGTGTTATAAATTGTAAAAAAGGATTTATCAGCCTTTGTCTTTTCGTTCCAATTCCTTTTGAAATTCTTCCATCACCGGTTTCATCGTGCTTTCCGGAATGTCCGAAATCCTGATGTACATCAATCCGTCAATAGCATTATTAAACAAAGGGTCCACGTTAAACGCCACCAATCTGGCATTTTGCTTGATGTATTTCTTAATTAAAACCGGCAATCGCAAATTGCCAGGTTCCAACTCGTCTATAATTTTATCAAATTTTATCAAATCGGCTTCCGTTTCATTGAAAACAAAATCCTTATCGGCATCTTTCAGCTTTACTTTGTACTCTTTTTTAGGATGGACATATTGCGCCACATAGGGATCATAATAGTGCGATTTCATAAACTCAATCATCAATGATTTGGAGAAATCTGTAAATTGATTGCTAATGCTTACGCCACCAATCAGGAATTTATGTTCCGGAAAACGAAGCGTGGTATGCACAATTCCTTTCCAAAGCAAAAATAAGGGCATTGGCTTTTGTTGGTAATCTTTGATGATAAATGCTCTACCCATTTCGATGGATTTCGACATCATGTCGATCAGTTCGCTTTCAAAACGGAATAAATCGTGGAGATAAAACCCCTCAAAACCATATTTTGGAAAAATATTAGACCCCAATCCCATTCTGTAAGCACCGGCAATTTGTTCTGTATTTTCATCCCAAAGAAACATATGATGGTAATATTTGTCATATTGATCAATGTCGATAGATTCATTGGTTCCTTCTCCAACTTCTCGAAAAGTGATTTCTCTCAAACGACCAATTTCGTGAAGGATGTTGGGTATTTTATCTGCTGTGACCAAGAAAACCTGATAGTTTTTGCTTTGCAATAAGCGACAATCGCTTTCTTTGATACTTGCAATTTCTTCTAAAATCTTATCATGGTTGGCCGCTTTCACAATTTGCTTTGGGCTTTTTGGCAATTTTAAATTCAAATTCAAGTTTTGGGAACTCAACAATTTACTTTCCTCGTTGAAAGAATTGGCGAGCATATAGGTTTTCTTTCTCAAAAATTCCGAGTATTCCTCAATACTTTGATATTCATTTTGTTCCGCCACCGAAATCGGTTTTCCAATACGAACTTTAATCACCCTATTTTTTTGACTAAACACCTCCGATGGCAGCTTGGCCGTGCGAAGCGTGGGGTTTATTTGTGATAAAAAGTAAAAAAAGCGACTGTTTTTGGCATGAAAATAAATTGGAACAACAGGAACTTGAGCTTTTCTAATGACTTTAATTGCTCCTTCTTCCCATTCTTTGTCAACAACCAATCTACCGTCTTTATAGGTAGAAACTTCGCCAGCAGGAAACATTCCAAGCGGCTTTCCATCGCTCAAATGACGTAGCGTTTCTTTTATTCCAATCACACTCGATTTGGCTCCTTTATGATTTTCAAAAGGATTCACAGGCATAATGTATTTCTTCAAAGGCTCTATTCGATGCAATAAAAAATTAGCTATAATTTTAAAATTTGGCTCTCTTTCAAGCATCAATTTTAACAGCAAAACACCATCAATTCCTCCTAGCGGATGATTGGAAATGGTGATATAAGCACCCTCTTTTGGTAGTCTTTTTAAATCTTCCTCAGGAATTTCAAATTTAATTTTTAGCTCGTCCAAAATACCATTCAAAAATTCCACATCTTTCAAATGTTTATTTTTGTCGTAGATTTTGTTTATCCTCGAAATCCGTAGCGCTTTCATCAGTAACCAACCAGCAAAAGTGCCAAGAGTTCCATATTTCTCAGTATTAATTGCCTTTGCAACCTCTCTAGCAGTAACTAAACCCATGTAATATTTGTTTTTGAGCAAGAAACAAAGATAGTAATTCCCATTGAATACCTTTGGAAAAATGCAGAAATCAAAACACCATGTTAAACATAAATTTTAATTAATCATAAGCCCATAAATGTTCGCTTTTTTACTTATTTTTGAAAAAACATATCAAAAAAAAGATGAAGATCATTTCTTATAATGTAAATGGAATCCGAGCCGCCATTACCAAAGGATTTCTAGACTGGTTACAACAAGCCAACCCCGACGTTATTTGCCTTCAAGAAATAAAGGCAACTCCAGAACAAATTCCTCTAATTGATTTTGAAATTGCAGGTTACCCATTTCATTATTGGTTTCCAGCACAGAAAAAAGGCTACAGTGGCGTAGCTATTTTATCCAAAGTTGCACCTAAAAATGTTGTTTTCGGTACAGGAATTCCTCATATGGATTTTGAAGGACGCAACCTTCGTGTTGATTTTGAAGACCTTTCCGTCATGAGTTTGTATTTACCATCAGGAACCAACATTGACAGACTAGACCACAAGTTTCAATACATGGACGATTTTCAAAAGTATATTAATGAACTAAAAATTGAAATTCCAAATTTGGTTATTTGTGGCGATTATAACATTTGTCATGAAGCTATCGATATTCACGATCCTATTCGAAACGCCAAAGTTTCGGGATTTTTGCCTCAAGAGCGCACCTGGCTTGACGGTTTTATGAAAAGTGGTTTCATTGACAGCTTTCGAGTTTTCAATAAAGAACCACATCAATATAGTTGGTGGAGTTATCGAGCAGGAGCAAGAGGAAACAACAAAGGATGGCGAATAGATTATAATTTAGTTGCTGAACCTTTGCGTTCCCGATTAAAAAGAGCCGTCATTTTGCCCGAAGCGAAACATTCAGACCACTGCCCGGTTCTGGTAGAAATAGACTAATTAATTACAGGTTTAAAAACAATTTCAATATAAATAAATACCAAAATGATAAAAAAACTTTCCCTTGGCTTATTGGTTGTAGCACTCACAACATCCTCTTGTGTTTCCAAAAAGATATACAACGAACTTGAAAGCAAGTATGCCGATTTAAAAAAAGAAAACAGAAAATTGGCTGACGATGGCGATGAATTACTCAAAACCAAAAACCAATTAGAATTAGACGGGAATGCGCTGAAAGAAGAATTAGAAAAAGTAAAAAGCGAAAGGCTCAAACTTCAAACCGATTGCGCCGCCACCAGCAATAACTTAAAAACATTGCAGGCTTCATACGATGCTCTCGAAAAAAACAGTAACGATGCTTTAGAAAGCAACATGAATAAAAACCGTGAACTGCTAGCAAAACTGGAGGCAAAAGAAAAAGCACTTGCAGCAGAACAAGGGCGCTTGGACAAAATGAAATCAGAATTGCAGGCTAGCTCACAACGCTTGAGCGAACTTGAAGGTTTGATTGCTGCCAAAGAAGCGAGCATGAAAAAATTAAAAGAAACCTTGTCCAAAGCCTTGAATGCTTTTGAAGGAAAAGGATTGACGGTAGAACAAAAAAATGGAAAAGTATACGTTTCCATGGAAAACAAACTCTTGTTCCAAACAGG
>JBILYQ010000167.1:0-5267 GCA_044377655.1 Flavobacterium sp. | reverse complement strand
CCACGGATTGTATTTAACATGCAACCTTGGCGTAAAAAAAGCTCCTAACCTATTGTGATAATCTACTCGACCTCCAAGTATGTAACTCCATTTGTCGTTCGAATCAAAAGTGTATTCAAAAAAAGCACCTACGGAAGTATCGATTCTACTCACATCGTTTCTGTTCACAAATTCTGCGTAATTGTCATAAGAAAAATTCAAACCTGTGGCAAACTTATGCATGGTGTTGTTGATAATCGAATTGAAAATCAAATTTGAATAATAACTTTGTTGTTTAATATCGTATTGATTTAACCCAAAATACGATTGCTGATTATGGCTACTAAAGGCATTCTGAAAACCAATACTTTGATACGGCATATCTTTGAAAATATAACCTACTTTTGAAGAAAAGTCAAATCTTTCTGTATTGATTTCGGAACCCCAATGGTTTGTAGTCAACTTATCCTTATCCGGATTAAAATCAAATTCTCCAGTTTGTTTCTCATCCCTCATAAATCGAGCGTTCAAGAAAGAAACCCAACCCGTTTCTGGATTGGCATATTGCCATCGATTGGCAATGTTGAATTGTTTTCCCAATGGGTTGTCTAAAAAATGATCATGATTCATGTCGTTTTTAGCAACTCTGGCATTTCCGTGAACAAACAAACTGCTTGCCCACTTATCGGAAATTATCTTGTTGAAATGTGTATTTAATTCAAACCTAGAGTCTGTCGAACCGTAGGCATTAAGAAAAAAAGGAATGTCATTTAGAGGTTTAATTAATTCCGTATTTATTTGACCCGAAATACTTTCGTATCCATTGACAACACTTCCTGCGCCTTTAGTTATTTGAATGCTTTCTACCCAAGTTCCGGGAGTAAATGACAACCCATAGGCTTGCGACGCGCCTCGAACCGATGGAATATTCTCCTCCGTAATCATCAAATATGGACTTGTTAAACCTAACATTTTTATCTGTTTGGTTCCTGTTAAAGCATCTGAAAAATTTACGTCTATTGACGGATTGGTTTCAAAGCTTTCGGCCAAATTACAACAGGCCGCTTTCAATAATTCTTTACTTGTTACAACTGATGTATTGGTGGTTTTAGAAAGTGATTTTACTATTCCTTTCTTTTTGGTTTCTACTTTTACTTCTTCTAATTTTTCTTGTGAAAAAGCCATCGCAGAGAACAGTAACGCTAGGGATAACGTTATTTTTTTCATGTTTTTAGTGTTTTAATATTCTCAAAAAAGTGTTTCGGATGAATATTAAAAAATCAGGCGTAAAGTGTGAATTGACAATACAACTCATATAATGGAGGTGAATGCGAATCACAATAATAATCCTTACTTTGAGGACACAAAATGGATAGTGTTTCAGAAAAAACTACTGGTTTCCAATCATTGGTAATAAACACTGAATAAAAATCAAAAGTAACCGACTTGATGATGCTTTTTTCAGCTTTACTTTCAAGGTTAACCTTTTTATCAGAGCAGCATTTTTCAGCTTCTTTTTCTTTTGCACAGCAGCTTTTTTCTGCTTTTACAGGCATTACACAAACCTCTTCATTTGAAAAAACCGAGGAAATAGCAGCGATTTTTTCACCACAAAAATGCACATTAAAAGCCAGTCCCGAATTGGAAACCAACAGAAAGAAAGCTAAAAGTAAGCTAATGTGCTTTTTAAAAACCATTTGGCGAAGTTACTCTTTTATACAAATTGAAATGTTTTTTTTTGTTAATTTCACAATTCAAATTCTTGTCCCATTAAAGGAATCGAACAATCAAAGCCATATTTTTCATTTATTTTTATGCGGAGTTCATCCATCGGTTGGTTTTCTCCATGTACCAAAAACACTTTTTTAGGTTTGCTTTCTAATTCAGAAAGCCAATTTAACAAATCATTTTGATCACCATGAGCCGATAATCCTTCTATTTCAATTATGGACGCCTTGACATCATAATATTTGCCATAAATCTTAATTTCATTAGCACCTTCCAATAATTTCCTACCTCTTGTTCCTTCGGCTTGATAGCCAACTATAATTACGGTAGTTTCAGGCAAACCAATATAGCGTTCCAAGTAACTCAACACTCTGCCTCCGGTTATCATTCCGCTTGCCGCTATAACAACTTTTGCTCTTTTGTCATAAATGGCCTCGATGGTGTCTTTGTAATCGGAAATCATGTTAAACATGTTGCACATTTCTACACAGTCTTGCTCTGATAGTTTATGCCATTTTCTATTATTAAGAAAAATATCTAAAACGCTAATTCCCATTGGAGTATCAATAATGTATGGAATATCAGGAATTCTACCTTCCAATTTGAGTTGCCACAATAAATACATAATACTTTGCGCTCGTTCGACTGCAAAACTTGGAATTATTACTGTGCCGTTTTTTGCAACAGTATTATTTATGTATATTTCTAATTCTAATTTACTATCTGTTGTAGGATGAAGTCTGTTTCCATAAGTACTTTCCAAAAAAACATAATCTGCCTTTTTAGGTTTTGTTGGCGCAAACATTAAATCATCAGTATCACGACCAATATCGCCTGAAAAAACTAGCGTTTTATTTTCAAGATTTAAAGCAATGGTGCATGCTCCAATAATATGCCCCGCATTAGTAAAAATTGCCGAAATTTCTGCATCCAAAGCAACAGCCTCGCCTAATTTAATGACTCTAAAAAGGGGAAAAACTTGTTCGGCTTGCGCAATAGTATATAATGGTTCCGCAATTTTATGTTTGGAATAATGCTCTTGATTGGCTTTGTTAGCCTCTTCTTCTTGAATTTTAGCACTGTCCAAAAGAATTAATTTGGCAACATCTTTTGTTGGACTTGTGCAATAAATTTTTCCTTTAAAGCCTTGATTTACCAATCGAGGCAACCATCCACAATGGTCTAAATGCCCATGTGTAAGTAGCACAAAATCGATACTTGAAGGCACTATTGGCAAGGATTCCCAGTTGAGTTCTCTTAACGGTTTAATGCCTTGAAATTGTCCGCAATCAATTAGAATTCGAATCCCATTACTTTCAATAAATGTTTTTGAACCCGTGACTGTTCCTGCACCACCAATAAATTTTACTTTCATATCTATCCGTTTTTAATGAATTGTAACAAATTGTAATAAAAAATTAATTAATGTTGGCCATGTCTAAATAATTCTACACAATTCTGAAGCTTCTTTAATGACATTTTTAATTCGATTGGCGCTTAGCCCAATTTTCTCTAAACTTTCTGAATTATTAATTAATTCATGAGCTAAGATTATATTCAAAATTAAAAGTTTGTCTTTTTCTGCAAGAGTTAAAGTGGTTAAACAGGTAACTGGATAAAGACAATTGCCATCAATTTTAGTTCTAATATTATCTTTTTTTGGATAATCCCAACTTAATAAATGTAATCCTGAACAAACCGCAAATACTACTGCATCTTCGGTAAAACGATTATTAGTAACAATCCAACAACTAGAAACAGGCTCTTTTTCTGCGAACATTAAATGATTTTTCTCTTTCAAGTCATTAAATCTTGACAAGATATACATAGGAACTTTCACATCGGAATTTGTTTCCCTTCTTGCATGAAATTTACATTCTACCATGGATATTTGATTGTCTTTTTTAATAATAACATCAATTTCGTGCAAAACACATTTGCCTTGCAACATCAAATTGGTTTTTGTTTCATAATTTTCTGCTTCAAACAGCCTTGCTATATATTTTTCAAAGAAAAAACCAGCTGGACCCAAAAGTTGCAACGCCGATCTTAGGTTATATCTTGCCGCGTTGGAACTGGAGGATTTTTTTAAAAGATTAAATGCCGTTTTATAGATTTCTTTGGTCGAAATCCCGTCATAAAGTTGATTGTTGACAGAGTGTAAAATTCGTTCTACAACGGCTTGGCTTGCGCCAGATTTTATTAAGGACCGTTTAAGTTTACTCGGTTCAAAATTGACTATGTTGCCCGAATGCTTTACTATTTTCATAATGAAATAATTTCAATGCTCTGTAGTAAAGGTACGAAAAAATGACTATTTAATCTTATTTTGATAGTAAAAAGCCGGAGTAAAAAGCAATAAAAATAGTGGCTGTATAATAAATCTTCTAATATAGAATAACATCATTTTTTTATCTTCTCCTAAATAATTAAGCACAATAAAAAATCCTATGAATAAAACAATTCCTAAAAACAAGTATAAAAATGAAGAAAACTTTATAATGTCACTATCTTTAAAAAGCATCCAAAACATAGCAATTGAGATGGTAGAATTCAACAGATAACGAAAGGCTAAATTTAAAAAAAGTGTATACTTATCTATTTCCGGAAAAGGCAAATTAGCATATTCTGATTGAAAATAATCCAAAAAAGGATCGTAAAACAGATTTCTCTCAAAAGCTCTAATAGCAATTAAAAGCAACAATAAAAAAACAAATAAACTAAATTCTAGCTTATTTCTTAACAGATTTCTTAGCATAAAAAGAAAATTTATTGACCCAAATTACCCAAAGCAAAAACACAACTCCATATATGAAAAGAGGAAAAATAACGCCATGTAAAGGGTGCTGGTATTCTGGAAAATAAAACAACGCCGCATTTAAAAGCGCAATTCTAATAAGATTCAAGACATGAATCAAAAAACTACCCAAAGTAATATATATAATAGTAATGGGCCATTTTCCTGAAAAAGCGAAAATAAAAGAAGCGAAAAGGATAATCACACTTAATCCATTACAACCTTCAATTATTCTAGAAACATATTTGTTATGATAAAAAACTTTCATGCTAGGTTCCTTTTCATGAGGAATTGTATAACATTGCGCGTCAAACCAAGATAAAATCTCTGTTGATTGATGGGCCACGGCCTTTGTAACTCCATCCAACTCATTTTGTTTGGCGTCAAACTGATTTAAATACGTTTGGTATAAAAAGGTGAGAATTAAATAGCTAAGCAAAAATTTACCAAGAAACAGTAAAAAAGGTTTGTATTGAATAAAGTATTTTTTCAAAATAAAATTTTTAACAAATTTATATAAAATAAAAAAAGTTCAATGGCTACTTTTGCATAAAAATAATAAAATGAATTTTGAAAGCCTACAACCAAAAGTTAAAGAAGTACTTTCTCAAGATAGTTTAACAAGAGATGAGAAGTTGAAAAACCTTTGTCAACTCCTGCAAGATACTGTTGAATACTACAATTGGGTTGGATTTTATTTTGCAAATCACGAAAATAAAACGTTACATCTTGGTCCATACGCTGGTGCGGCAACTGACCATAC
>JBILYQ010000166.1:0-5351 GCA_044377655.1 Flavobacterium sp. | reverse complement strand
AGTTGACATATACAAGACAACTGGAAACGCACCCGAATTTACCTTTTCTTATGTTATTGAAAAACAAAATAGTAGTTCTGTTTGGGAAGTAGTTTATGTAAATGATAGCCAATTGGATGTTATTGAAGGTGATGCTCAAAATGGCGCTTATGTTTATGGACATTGCATTTACAATACCGTTTCAGAATCCTACAAATATAATGTTGGTTTTCCATTGCTCTCTAGTGGAAATTACCGCTTGAGTTTTGGCTATAATAGCTCTTCATCGAGCAAAGTGGAATTGCGTTCACAAAGTGCGCCAAGCAAATTAGTCTTAAATATCAATTCTACCAATGCAGAAATAAATAGTAGTGGATATTATGCCTTTACAGTTGTAAATTAAATTGGTTCTAAAATATAAATATCAAATCCATTGTGCTCACAATGGATTTGATATTTACCATTCAATCGGTTTTTTTTCGATACTAATCAAGTAATCATTGGTTTGGCTAAAGTGTTTGTTGCCAAACCATTTTTTTTGATTGGCACTCATCGGAGACGGGTGTCCACTTTGCAGCACAAAATGTTTTTCTCTGTCAATTTTTTTACCTTTTTGCTGCGCAAAATTTCCCCAAAGTAAAAAAACAATATGCTCTTTTTCTTGAGATATTTTCTGGATTACAGCATCCGTAAAAACGTTCCAATTTAAATGTTTATGACTGTTTGGATGGTCTTCTCTTACTGTCAATGAAGCATTCAAAAGTAAAATACCCCGATTTGCCCAGCGTTCCAAATTACCTGATTCGGGCAAAAAAACGTTATCCAAGTCGGAATTAATCTCTAAAAATATATTTCGTAAAGAAGGTGGTATTTTCACACCATCATTTACAGAAAAGCACAAGCCATTCGCCTCGCCTTTTCCATGATAAGGATCTTGACCAATAATAACCACTTTCAAATCATCCAAAGCACATTTCTTAAAAGCCGAAAAAATCAATTCCTTTGGCGGATAACAAGTGTGTGAGGCATATTCATTATCAACAGTTTTTATCAAGTCCAAAAAATAGGGCTTTTGGAATTCATCCGAAAGAATATTTTGCCAGGAAGGATGAACATCTATTAACATAACATAATTTTTTATCAAAAATATGAAATTCTAGTTCAATAAGACTTTGAACCTTTGTAACTTTGAGCTTTAAAGTAATTAAATGATTTCCATAACAGAAAAAACGCTTCAAGATTTACAATTTCCAACGGTTTTAGAAACCATTTCTGCAGCTTGCAATACGGAAATTGGAAAACAAAAAGCACATGAAATAATACCTTTTAAAGAGAAAGAATGGCTAATGAAATCTTTATTTCAAACCTCGGAATACCTTTCCTCTTTTGACAATAATAATGCTGTTCCGAATCATGGTTTTGATTGTATTTCTCATGAAATAAGATTCCTTGCCATTGAAGATAGTTTTCTCGAAGTGGGAAGTTTTAGAAAAATTGCTTCCATTTCAGAAACGACAAATATTTTATTACTCTACTTCAAAAAATTTCAAGATTATTATCCAAATCTATATTCGAGAGCGATAGAAGTTGAATTTACCAAAGAGATTATTACTATGGTGGATGATGTCGTGGATAAATACGGAGAGATAAAAGATAATGCTTCTCCTGATTTATTAAATATTCGTCGCGACATGAATTTAGTTCGAGGTAAAGTCAATCAAAGTTTTGGAATGGCAATGTCACAATACAATTCATTAGGTTATTTGGATGACATTAAAGAAAGTTTTGTTAATAATCGCAGGGTTTTAGCCGTTTTAGCCATGTATCGTCGGAAGGTTAAAGGTTCTATTTTGGGAAGTTCGAAAACGGGAAGCATTGCCTATATTGAGCCTGAAACCACACTACAATATTCACGAGAATTAAGCAACCTTGAATATGAAGAGAAAGAAGAAATTACTAGAATACTGAAGTGTTTAACTAATGCCATTCGACCATTTTTACCTTTAATAATCAAATACCAAGATTTCCTTAGCGACATTGATGTTATTGCCGCAAAAGCCAAATACGCGCGAAAAATTAAGGGTGTTTTACCCGAAATTACAAACAATCGTCGTTTGAATTTTAGAGACGCCTTCCATCCTATTTTACTTTTGAACAACAATGAGAAAAAAGAAATTACCCATCCTCAGAGCATTGAATTAGACCAAGAACACCGAATTATTGTAATCTCGGGACCGAATGCTGGAGGAAAAACAATTTCTTTAAAAACGGTTGGGTTATTACAACTAATGCTACAATCTGGAATCTTAATTCCAGTTCACGAACGAAGTGAAACATTTTTATTTGATAGAATTTTAACAGATATTGGAGATAATCAATCCATTGAAAATCATTTAAGTACTTATAGTTACCGATTAAAGAACATGAACTACTTTTTAAAGAAGTGCAATGCCAAAACCATGTTTTTAATTGATGAATTCGGAACAGGTTCTGACCCAGATTTGGGTGGAGCTTTGGCGGAGATTTTCTTGGAAGAATTTTACCATCGGGAAGCATTTGGAATTATCACCACGCATTATTCCAATTTAAAAATATTGGCCAATGAATTGCCATTCGCCACAAATGCCAACATGCTTTTTGACGAGAAGACCTTGGAACCAATGTACAAATTGGCTTTAGGTCAAGCTGGAAGTTCTTTCACATTTGAAGTGGCTCAAAAAAATGGTATTCCTTTTGGATTAATCAATCGCGCTAAAAAGAAAATCGAAGGCGGAAAAGTTCGTTTTGACAAAACAATTGCCAATTTACAAAAAGAGCGTTCCAAGATGGAAAAAACATCACAAACGCTGAAAGAAGAAGAAAGTAAAGCGAGAGAGGAAGGCAAGAAAATGGAAACAATCAATGTAAAAATCAAGCAAAAACTGGAAAGCTATCAGGAATTGTATGATAGTAATCAGAAGTTAATATACATTGGCCAAAAAATTGACGATATTTCTGAAAAATACTTTAATAGTAAAAATAAAAAAGAGCTTATTGCTGAATTTTTAAAGGTAATTGAAATTGAAAACTCCAAACGTAGAAAGGCCACAGCCAAGGAAATTATCGTAAAGAAAGAAAAGGAAAAAGAGGTAATAAAAGAAATTACCGTTCATGTTGAAGAAATTAGAGCAGCCAAAAAAGAAAAGAAATTAAAAACTGCCTTACTAGTTGAATTACCTAAAACAGTGATTAAAGTTGGTGACAGAGTTCGAATGTTTGACGGAAAATCTATTGGAAGTATTGATAAAATTGAAAAAAATAAAGCTACTGTCAATTATGGAGTTTTTACTTCAAAAGTGAATTTAGAAGCTTTGGAATTCGTAGAAAGACCAAAAAAATAACCCTATGGAAGAGCTGCCAGTTGACAAAAAAATAATACTCTTTGATGGCGTTTGTAATCTTTGCGAAGCCTCAATTCAATTTATTATCAAACACGATAAAAAAGATGTATTTCGGTTTATAGCAATACAATCCGAATTGGGACAAAAAATCATCAAACATATTGGAATTGACACTGCAGAAACTGATAGTATCATTCTCTATTTACCCAAAATTGCTTATTATTATAAAGCAGAAGCCGCTTTGAAAATTGCCAAACAGTTGGATAGTTTTTATAGTTTATTAAGTTACTTAACTATTTTTCCTAACTCAATTTTAAATAAAACATATGATTACATTGCAAAAAATCGTTATAAATGGTATGGGAAAAAAGAGCAATGTATGATGCCATCGCCAGAATTAAAATCTAAATTTTTATAAAAATGATAATTGTCATGTAATGTTAAATCCAAGAATAATATTTTTGAGAAAACTTTAACATAACAATTATGAGTAAATTATCTTTCTTCTTGTATTCTTGGAATAATGGAGCCACAATAATGATTGGAATATTTTCCTTGGTCATTATTGGTATTATTGGAGCTGTTGTTTACATGATGAAAAACGACAAAAAAAGGAAAAACGACTAAGCTTGCTTAGTCGTTTTTCCTTTTAGCTAAATTATAAATCATCAATCTTTCTCCCATTTACCAACCACAGATGTTGCTAAAGCATTACCTAAAACATTTGTTGCGCTTCTAAACATATCGCAAAAATGATCAATTGGTAGTATCAAAGCTATTCCTTCAATTGGAATATCAAACATGCCGCAAGTAGCCGCAACTACAACCAAACTAGCTCGAGGCACACCTGCAATCCCTTTACTAGTGAGCATTAATACCAATAGCATCGTAAATTGTGTTCCTAAATCAAGGTCAACACCATAAGCTTGTGCAATAAAAATACTAGCAAAAGTCATATACATCATACTACCGTCTAAATTAAAAGAATAACCTAGAGGCAACATAAATGAAACAATTTTATCTTTTACTCCAAAGCGTTCCAATTCTTCTGTTAATTTTGGAAATACGGCTTCACTACTAGTTGTACCAAACGCAATGATTAGCGGACCAACTATTCTCTTTAACAAAGTTGTCATATGCCCTTTTAAAAACAAATAGCCAACTAATAATAAAACAACCCAAAGTGATGAAATTCCGACTAAGAAAGATCCAAAAAATTTAGCGTAGGTGATTAATAGTTCTTGTAAATCTCTGATGGCAAATACTCCAGCAATAGCACCAAAAACACCAAGTGGAGCAAATTTCATAACATAATTTACCATTTTTAAAATGATATGCGAAATAACATCTAATACTTTAACCACTGGTTTTGCATGGTCACCAATTGATGCTGCTGCTAATCCGAAAAAGATAGAGAAAATTACAATTTGAAGAATTTCATTTGTGGCTAATGCTTCAAAAATACTTTTAGGAATAATATGTTCCACAAAATTTTGAGCCGAAAAAACTTTGGTTTTATCTGTAACTTCTGCAGCTGATGAGACATCAACATCGGTTAAATTTAAACCAACACCTGGTTGTAAAATATTTACCCAAAACAAACCTATCAATAATGACACGAAAGAAGCTGTAAAAAACCATCCCATAGCCTTTCCTCCTATTCGTCCTACTGATTTTATGTCACCCAATTTTGCAATCCCAACGACTAAAGTTGTAATTACCAACGGTGCAATAATCATTTGAACTAATCGAATGAAAATTGTGGCCAACATTTTAATTTTATCACTAAAATTTTTAGCAAATTCTACGTCGTAATTATTGTGAATATAAATTCCGAGAATTGCTCCTAGAAGCATTGCAATTAATATTTGAACCGTTAAATTGCTTAAAAACGATTTTTTTGGATGTTCGGTTGTAGTCATTAAATTATAAATAAGTTTTGTTTAGTAAATAAAAATCGGCTAGTACAATGGCTGCCATTGCTTCAACAAT
>JBILYQ010000165.1:0-5358 GCA_044377655.1 Flavobacterium sp. | reverse complement strand
GACAGGCATGTTCTTATTGACTCCAACCACTAAGTTTTCAACATCTTCTGCATTGGATAAAAACTGACCTGTGGTAACAAGATATTCCTTGTCATTTTGGACAAAACTACCCGATTGCGAACTGCCGTTATTGGCTTGAATCATTTGCATAATTCCTAAAGCATCCACCCCATTTTCGGCCATTTTATCTTTGTCCAAAATCACTTTTAATTCACGATTGCTACCACCAATTTCTTTGGTAATGGCTACATCTTTTACTTTTTCAATTTCCGTGGTTACTTCTTCGGCAATTTGACGCAACTGAAAGCCATCGTGATTTTCGCTCCAAAGAGTGATTCCTAACATTGGAACATCATCTATAGAACGTGTTTTGACCATTGGTTTGTATACTCCTTTTGGGAACATATCTTCGTGTTTGGCCAATTCATCATACAATTTTACATAGGAACGCTCCACATCTTCACCCACATAAAATTGTACAATCAACATGGCTTGACCATTCATTGCTGTGGTATGAACATGTTCAACACCTTTTATATTAGCGATTATTTTTTCTAGCGGTTTTGCCACACGACTTTCCACTTCTGTTGGACTTGCGCCAGGATAACCCACCAGAATATCGGCCATTGGAACATTAATCTGTGGTTCTTCTTCTCTAGGAATTAAAAACGAACTGTACACACCTATGACCATCAATCCTACCATTAACAGAATGGTCAGTTTCGAATTAATGAAAAAATCGGCTATTTTACCTGATATACCTTCTTGCATAATTTTTGAAT
Source organism: Flavobacterium sp. (assembly GCA_044377655.1). Taxonomy (GTDB): domain Bacteria; phylum Bacteroidota; class Bacteroidia; order Flavobacteriales; family Flavobacteriaceae; genus Flavobacterium. Next base: position 4,576 of record JBILYQ010000165.1, on the reverse strand, counting down.
TTTAAAATTAGTTAGTTTGCGAATTTGAAAATGGTAGTCGAACTATAAGTCATTTTCAAATTTTTTAAACTATCTAATTACTTTATTGATACTATAGCTCCGTTATACAATTTGCCTTCAGCAGAAATAATATATTGTTCGTCCGATGAAAGTCCAGATATTATTTCTACTTGATTTCCAAATGTTTTTCCTATTCGAAGCCATCTTAAAATAGCACTGTTTCCCTCTCCAATAGTATATATACCTGTTAACTGTCCTTGTTTAACCAAAGCATTTTCTGGAACTAAAACTCTATCTGGTTGAACTGTTTTTATTTTGTTTTCGACTGGAAATTGAACGTTGACAAACATTCCAGACAACACTGAACTATCTGTTTTATCTAAATTGATTTTCACCAAATATTGTCCACCTGTATTTTTTGCAGACAAACTCACCTCGCCTACCTTGCCGTTAATCATTGTATTTGATGATTTTACCAAAACTCTTGCCGCCATTCCTTTCTTAATGGAGGCAATGTCATTTTCAGAAACCATGGCTGTTACTTGCAACCTTGAAGCTCCTTCGATGCTTATCAAAGGCATTCCTGGATTTGCCATATCACCTTCTTTAATGAAAGTATTGGTTACTACTCCTGAAAATGGCGCTGTAATATTTGAATAAGAAAATTGCGCCATGACTTCATTACGCATTTGCTTTGCACCTTCTAATCCAGCTTTTGCCATTTCATAACGAGCTGTCATATCGTCCAACTCTTTTTGGGAAGCACTTTGTTGTTTGAATAAATTAACAAAACGATCATAGTCTTTTTTAGCATTGTTATAACCCGCTGTAGCCTGAAGAATACTAGCATCTACTTGGGCTTTTTTAGCTTGTAAATCAGTGTTGTTGATGCTTACCAATAATTGCCCGGCTCCAACTTTTTGGCCAACTTGAACATGTATTTTGGTTACATAACCCATCATTCTAGTGCTTAAATTGGCACTATTCTCTGCTTCAATTTTTCCGCTTGCTGTTACAAATGGGCTGTTGCTATTAGCTGACACACCACTAACCTTTACTATAATTGCTGGCTCGTTTACAATTACTTCTTTTTTGTCTCCATTGCAAGAGGAAAGTAGCAAAACAAAAAGAGGGGTGATTATTACGGTTTTAAATAAGATATTTTTCATTGTATGTATTTTATAATTGATTTTTATTTGGTTAAAAACTGTAAAAATTCTTGAGTAAAGTTGTATTCAAAAACGGCTTGAAGGAATTCCAATTCTTTTTGAGACATTTGGGTTTCTGATTGCAACAAATCGGTTGTTTTTTCCAATCCTTGTGTAAAACGATTATTGCGAATTCTATAGGCTTCCCGTGATTGCTCCAAAGCTAATTTGGCCAAACTCACTTTGTTTTCAGCATCTTTTAATTGACGATTGGCTTTATTCAATTCCAGTTGACTTTGTGCTTTATACTGTTGATTTTCCATTTCTGATTTCTGAAAATCAGCTTTTGCTTTTTCCATTTTTCCAATAGACTTGTATCCGTCAAAAACATTCCATGACAATTGCGCACCTACTAAATATCCTTTTGCATTGGTTCCAAAAAGGGTATCGTCGTATAATTCATAACTTCCAAAAGCATTTAATCTTGGCAAAAAATTCATTTTGCTTGAGCGCAACATTTTTGAATAAGCTTCAGATGACTTATCCATTGCTAGGATATCTTTTCTATTATTGGATAGTGTTGTGCCAATCTTTTCAACAACAATTACATTTTCCAATTCCTCGAATGGTTTGTATACTTTATTTGTTGTCTCTTCATTTAAAAGAAACCCCAAATAATCTGAGGCATTTTGCACGTTGCTTTTGGCATATTGCAATTGGTTTTTAATTTCGTTGACACGAACTTGTACCGAAAGCAAATCGGTTTTTTGGAGAATTCCTTGTTTGAAATAGTTGTCTATCAATTTGAGATTAGCTTCGGCTGTGGCGTTTGCTTTTTCTAGTACGGTTACTGCTTTGTATCCTAATTGTAATTGCATAAATGCTTTATTGACTTCTAGTTCCAAATATTCTTTGGTTCGTTCTGTTTGTAATTGAAAAGCCTCCATTTTTGATTTGGCTGCTTGTCTTTGATACAATCCGTCTATGTTTACTAAGGGTTGTAAAACTTCAATTTTGGTTGTGAAATTTTGTGTCTTTGCTGGATCATTTAATAGCGCTGGATTAAAATCAGAGGCGGTTAGTATTTCCTGATTCAATTTGGAACCAAAAGCCATCAACGGATTTGTGGTTGAAATGGCTGTGTGAGAAGCAGAAATACTTGGCAAAAAAAGCGAGTTGGATTGTCTATAATCTGCTTTAGCTGATTTGAAATCTTGGTTTGCAATCTTTATTTGCAAATTTTTATCGATTGCTTTTGACCAAATTTCCTTTTTAGAGATAACCAAGGTGTCTTGGCTAAATCCTAAAGCGGAAAAAGTAAGGATTCCAAAAAGCAACATTAAATTTATGTTCTTCATAGTAGATTTATCTAAATTATTATGCAAATATAAATTGGCGAAAAAACGTAGTCAGTAACAAATGTGACAGAGGAAGAAGAAAAACGAAAAGAAATTTTTGACTAGCTATAATATATGAAAATAATCTGAGCATTTCGCAAAATGAAATAGCGTTTCGATTTTACATAATTTAGAATTTGCTCTTTTTTGTATGGAACCAATAAGAAATTCCAGCGGACCAATAGAAAACATCTTGAGGGTCTTCTCTGAAAATTTCATCTCCGTTAACTATGGTCAAATTGCTTTGTGGGAATGCCCAATAGGGCGTTAATGAAAAAATGAAAGAATTATGACGATATTGTATTGGCAAACTAACCTCAATATTTAACACATTAAATTTTTCTACCTCTTCTATTCTGACTAAAGAGCTAATGGGTGGATTTCCTTGATTATTATTCCCATTTTGATTTCCTGAATTATTTTTGTAATATTCTTGGTAAAAATATTGCGACCCAGCATAAAAACAGAATGTTGGTTTTATAATAAAGTCATCATCTAGAAAATAAAAAGAATTATCTAATTGAAATCCTGCAAATAAATCAAATGATTCGTCATTATTTATATACCCGCTTGCATTTAATGAAATCTTAAAAAAACTAGTTTCATAAGCAAGGGCTGCTGAAATATCACCTTGTATTTCAGATTGTATGGTATAACTATCCTCATTAAAAATATATTTTGTGCCCGAAACTATACCGCTAAATTTATTTGAATTAAAAGAATATCCCGCAGTTAATAGAAAAAGATCTATTCTACTATCTTGAAGCTTGGTTAAAAACGACAATGAAGCAACAGCAAAAAAACCAGATTTATCATAATATTCAATAGATGGCACTATATAAGGCGCCGTTACAGTATCATTCCTTCCCATAAAAACTGCATCATTTTGATAACTTAAATCAAACAGTAAATAAGAACGCTCATTTGGTTTATTTTTCTCTTGAGAATATACAAAACACATAACTGCTAAAAATAAAAAACAAAAAATTGATTTACTATTTCTCATCTGAAAAGGAGTTTATTAAATGGAAAACCAGAAACTTCCATTTTATTAGTATAAAAGTTTCTGATTTATCTTGACTTTATTTTGCTGGCATATTTTTCTTAATTTGATTTTTTGCAGTAATTTTTTTAATCGGGTTTTTCTTTTTTGTCACACTGTTTTTTTGCACCATCATTTTTCGATACGTATGCGAATTCTGAAACATGTTTCCATCCATATTCAAACATTCGCCTTCCTTTAATCGTAATTGTTGCTTGTTTCGAGTTTGATAACTTCCGTCGGGTTTTACAACAACACCGTTACCAAGATTTAGTTGTTTTTGAACTCTTTCTTGACTTTGATTCTTTATTTGAAAAACATGTCCATCAATGAGTGTCAGATGGTTTCTGTTTTGGTTTTGCAGTTGCATATTACTTTTAGAAAGCCCTATGTTTTCGTTTCTTACCTTCTGTCTATATTGGTATTCATTTGTGTACTTTACACCGTTAAAATCGAAACATTCACCTTCTTGCAAACGCATTTTTTTTCCATCTTTTGTTTGATATTCCCCGTTTGCTTCTAAAATAGTTCCGTCTTTTAAAGTCAACTTATCTTTTAAACGGATTTGATCCCGATCTCTAATCTGTAGCACGGCGCCATCTACTAACATAATGCGATCTTGATTACGATCTTGAATTTGACTTGTTGCCAAAGCAAATCCAAACACTAAAAATACCATTGTAAAAATTGTTTTTTTCATCTTCTCTTTATTTAATTAATTTGTTAATTTTATGCTAATAATGTAAAATTCATGAATTTTAAGAAATACAGTATTACATAATTTTTTCAAAAAATTATACAATTCATAGATTAACAATTATTACTTTTTGGAAAACCTAAAAGGCAACACAAAATATCAATCAATAAAAATAAGGAGAACTTATTTTTACTAAATAAACATTTCTAAAATATTTTATACAGAAAAATAGTACGATTATATATAGATACCATTAATTATAACACTTGAATTAACGACTTCAAATACTTAC
>JBILYQ010000164.1:0-5479 GCA_044377655.1 Flavobacterium sp. | reverse complement strand
TCCGGAAAAAATATTCTTCTCTGGTATTTTGGATGCATGTATTTTTTCCAATCGCTTCCGCCAGTTGCCTCTCCGGAGCCTTTTCCGCTATCTATATATTTTTTTGCAGCATTCAAATGACCCATCACCCAAGTAATATTTACTGTGTGGTCATAATGTCTCATGGCATTGACTAATTCGGGATTTTTTTGATCTTGGTATGGCAATAGTTTGAATTTTTGCCAAATGTTAATCGTATTATATTCTTCCATATAACGAAGAAATTCCTGTTTATACTTTCTTTCGAACTCTAAAATCAAGAACGATTTTTCACCTGTTATATAATCTTTTCCTGCAGCTTGCCAATACAAATGCTCAAAAGCATGAGAATAGGGCGTATTTCTATCAATTGTTGCTCTAAAACGATAATCAATCAGGTTAATTAAATCAGTTGAAGAAAATTCAATAAAACGATACTGAGCACTTTGAAAACCACTGGCTGGCGTCAATGTATTTCTGAATTTCATGTATTGTTCTACTTCCATTCCATCACCCATAATATCAAAGGAAGTTGTCAACATGTCAAAATAGCGACTAATTCTTCTTAATTTTTCCGAGAAAAAGGCAGTTGAAGGATTTTCAGCATGACAAAGTTGGTCAATTTCCCAAAGTATCATTTTGAACAACAATTCATTTACTTGGTGATACATGATAAAAACCATTTCATCAGGCAGTACTGTTCTTTGTGTTTGCAAGTTGAGCAAAACATCGGTCTGAATATAATCCCAATATGTGATTGGTTTTGACCAAAGCAATCCTTCTAAATGTGTTTCGGTTTTTTGATTAATAGCATCAAATTTTTCTTCCAATGCTTCTAATAATACATTTGTTTTCTGCAAGTCGCTCATTATTTGATTTTTTTTACCATAAATGGATTCTTTAATCCTTTGAAACCGTCTAAATCTGCTTTTATGGATCCAACGGCCAAACTGGCTTTAATTCGTAATGGAATTTTATTTTCATCATCTGAAATCCAAACCGTTAGACTTTCTTCTTCCTTGAAAACCCTTCCTGACTGAACCAATGGTCTAAAAATCATTGATGAAACCGTTCCAAATTTAGTTTTTATATCTTCTTTTCCTATGAATTTTAACTTAAACTTAAAAGTTTCATCATCAAAAAACATGTCAACAACAATCGACTCTCCAACTTTTAGCTTGTCAACATTTGGATGATTCCTAAGAAAATAAAATGTAGAAATGATATCTTGAATATTTTCAGTTACCGAAAATGTTTTTTCTTTTTTGTTTTTATAGTCTTTAATAAGAACATTATTGACGTCTTGATTGAAAAATCCTTCTTGATTTTTGGTATACCCTCCTTCATCAATTTTTCTAACAAACTGATAGGGTTTATTGGTAATTTTATCAAAATAGCTTTCGTAGGTGTCATCAACTTTGAAAAAGAAACGCGACATTCCAGTTGTATACCCTTTGCCAATGGCATGATATACTTTTTTGTTATTTCTTACCGCGTCTTTTATTTCGAGAGTTGCGTATCCAGCATTGATTAATCCATAATGGACTCTAAATTTAAACCATTCACCAGAATCATATGCTTCTGGCTTTTGGGTTCCAAAACCTACAGTGACGAGAAACAAGACAAATATTGTGATTTTTTTCATAGTTTAAAAATTAATTACATGGTGTAATTGCAATTTCTGTTCCAAAAGTATTAAAACAAAAAAACCCAGTCAAATAATGACTGAGTTTTTATGCTATTAACCAACCAAAAAACTATAAATTATGAAAATTTATCCAAAAATCTAAGGAAACCACTCCTTGTTTTTTTGATGCTGCAAAGATACTTGGTTTGATTGCGTAATTACAAGTAAAAAAACAACTTTAACACAATATTTGCAATTTTAAGGTCTTAATGTGGTCAAAAATTGCGATTTATTTAATAAAAACGACTTTTTTACAATGTCCCTCTCAGCATTTGTTCTCTTTCAATAGACTCAAATAGGGCTTTAAAATTACCCGCTCCAAATCCTTTCGCACCCATTCTTTGAATGATTTCATAAAATAAAGTAGGTCTATCTTCTACTGGTTTAGTAAAAATTTGTAGTAAATAACCATCTTCATCGGCATCAACCATGATGGCAAGTTTTTCAATAACTGCCAAATCTTCTTTCATCATGCTCATGTGTTCACCCAAACGATTTGGAATATCTTCATAATAAGCATGTGGCGGCGCGGACAAAAATTCAATTCCTCTAGCACGCAATTCCGATACTGTTTTGATAATGTCGTCTGTGGCAATGGCAATGTGCTGTACGCCAGGTCCGTTATAAAAATCCAAATATTCTTCAATTTGAGAACGTTTGTTTCCTTTGGCAGGTTCGTTGATTGGAAATTTTATTCTTCCGTTGCCGTTACTCATCACTTTACTCATCAAAGCGGAGTATTCGGTGTGGATTTGTTTGTCGTCAAACGATAGGAAATTGACAAATCCCATAACGTCTTCGTACCATTTTACCCAAGTGTTCATTTCGTTCCAACCTACATTTCCAACCATGTGATCGATGTATTTTAAACCTACTGACGTAGGATTGTAATCGGATTTCCATTCTTTATAACCGGGCAAAAACAAGCCATTGTAATTTTTCCTTTCCACAAATATGTGAACCGTTTCTCCATAAGTGTAAATTCCTGATCGTACAACTTCCCCAAATTCGTCTTTTTCCACGGTTGGTTCCATGAATGGTCTTGCGCCACGTTTTGTGGTTTCTTCAAAAGATTTTGTAGCATCTTCTACCCAAAGCGCCACTACTTTTACGCCATCACCGTGTTTTCTTAAATGTTCGTTGATGGGAGAATCGGCTGTTAAAGGCGTGGTTAATACCAGGCGGATTTTGTCTTGTTTCAAAACATAACTTGCTCTATCGCGAACACCGGTTTCTAAACCTGCATACGCCAATGATTGGTATCCAAATGCGGTTTTGTAATAATGTGCCGCTTGCTTGGCGTTTCCAACGTAGAATTCTACGTAATCGGTTCCCATTAATGGAAGGAAATCTTGTGCGCCTTCAAATATTTTTTCTAGTCCGTATTCTACGGATTTTACTTCTTTTGCCATGGTGTTTGTATTTTTTGCTCGGTGTTATTTTGAATTTTACCGAAAGTGTTATTGTTTATTTTAAATTTCTAGCCCCGATGGAAACGGCATCCTTTTTGTTTTTTACAAAAAGATAAAGTGTACAGCGGGAAATAGCTCCAAATTATTCTACCCAAGATTTATAATATTTCCCATCGTCCAATCCCATGGCTTCTTCGGTTACCATTAAAGGTCGGAAGGTGTCGACCATAACGGCTAATTCCTGTGTTTCTTTATGTCCGATACTTCGTTCCATTGCGCCTGGTGCTGGTCCGTGTGGAATTCCTTTTGGATGCAAAGTGATATGACCTTGCTCAATATTGTTTCTGGACATAAAATCGCCATCAACATAGTATAAAACCTCATCACTGTCAATATTGCTATGATTGTATGGCGCCGGTATCGCTTTTGGATGGTAATCGTACATTCTTGGAACGAAAGAACAGACTACAAAAGTGGACGTTTCAAAAGTTTGGTGGATTGGCGGTGGTAAATGCACCCGTCCAGTTATTGGTTCGAAATTGTGAATTGAAAAGCCGTAGGGAAAGTTATAGCCGTCCCAACCTATAACGTCAAAAGGATGCGTGGCGTAGATTATTTCATGCATCATTCCTTCTTTTTTCATTTTGATTAAGAAATCGCCTTTTTCATCGTGGGTTTCCAATTCGGTTGGCAGAATAAAATCTCTTTCGCAAAATGGCGAATGTTCTAAATGTTGTCCTGACTCATTTTTATAGCGTTTTGGCGTATAAAAAGGGGCAAATGACTCGACGTAAAACAACCTATTTTCGGAAGTTTCAAATTCTATTTGATAGATAATTCCTCTTGGAATGATGAGATAATCTCCATATTGAAAGGGAATATTTCCCATCATGGTGCGTAGTTTTCCTTTCCCTTTGTGGATAAAAATCATTTCATCGGCATCGGCATTCTTATAGAAATAGGTGTTCAATGACTTTTGTGGCGCTGCTAAACCGATGGTGCAATCTTTGTTGACTAGCATTGGTTTACGGCTGTCGAGAAAATCTTCGGCGGGTTTTAATTCAAAACCTTTTAAAAGCAAGGATTTGATGTTTTTACCGATGGCAATTTTTGGTTCTACAGAATAGGATTTTGTGATTTCCTTTATTTGTGTTGGTCTGTGAACGTGGTAAAGTAGCGAAGAATGTCCGCTGAATCCTTCAGTTCCAAAAAGTTGTTCGTAATACAAACCTCCTTTTGGTTTTTCAAATTGGGTATGTCTTTTTTGAGGGAAATCTCCAAGTTTATGATATATTGGCATGTTGTTTAAATTATGAATTATAAAATAATGAATTGTGAATTCTATAATTCATAACTCATTCTGGATTTCTCTTGATCAGAAATTTTAGATATCCTAATAAACCGTTCCAAGTTGTTTTCATGTACACAAATATCGGAAAAATTTAAAATTAGAGGCAGATAATTATGAAATAATTTATTAATGAAAAAAGGCGTTAAAAAAAATGTAATTACATTTTTTTTAACGCCTTTTTTCTATATTAACACAATTACTATCTCACTTTTTTGAAGCTATACGCATAAATCAGTGCATGTAAGGCGGCAAACATTAGAGAAAAGTAGAATAAAAAAGTATCCTCAACATTTGGATCTGAATGATGGACGAAGGCAATCACGATTAACGCCAACACCATTCCAAGTCCCGAACCCGCAACTGTTTTATAGCTTTTTAAGCTAAATTCTCCTTTGTTTAATATACTGTGTTTCATTCCGTAGAATAAATACAAATCAAAACCAATCATCATCCAAACAATTAGACGAATCCATGTGTCTAATGGCAAAAATACCATCATAAACAAACAAACTAAAACTCCTGCAATTGGCACAAATGGAACCAAAGGGGTTCTGAATGCTCTAGGAGCATCTGGCATTTTCTTTCTCATAATCAAAACACCTATACAAACTAAGATAAATGCGAAAAGAGTTCCGATACTGGTCATTTCGCCAACTACTCTTGCAGGAACAAACGCTGCAAAAAGACTCACAATAACCATGAAAAGTAAATTGTTTTTTGCTGGAGTTCTGAATTTTTCATGAATTTCAGAAAATACTTTAGGCATCAATCCGTCTTTACTCATAGAGAAAAATACTCTACTTTGTCCCATTAACATCACCAAAATAACCGAAGCATAACCGCCTAAAATTGCTAGTAAAATTGCGTTATTCAGCCAAGGATAAGCCGGTGTAATCATACCGTCTGGACCAACAGTTCCCATTGCCTCAACGGCTATTGCTACTGGCGCAATACCATCTTTTCCTGCAAATGCCTCGTAATTCACAACACCCGTCATTACGTGAGCAAAAA
>JBILYQ010000163.1:0-5522 GCA_044377655.1 Flavobacterium sp. | reverse complement strand
TTTTACTTCGGCTTTTTTTAGTTTGGCTCCTATTCCTTCTTTAACGCTTTTGTTATAACTACCGTCATTCAAATCGCCCATGGTAATTATTTTTGCATTGGGATTGATTTTAAAGATGGAGTCCATAATTTTTCTATTCAATCGTCCTGCTTCTTCTCTAAAAGGGCTACTTTTCTTTTCGCCTCCAGAGCGTGATGGCCAGTGATTGACAATTACATTTACTTCCTCACCGTCAAGAAAACCGGTAACTAATAGTTGGTCGCGGGTGTAAACTCTTTCGGAACTCATGTCAACTTCTGATTTGTCATCAGAGGCATCGTCGGTAGCGTTCTTTCTTTTTGCGTCGGTGTTCAACTGTTTTCTGTAAATCAACAAAGGGACATTCTTGAAACTGGTAGGTTTGAAATGTTTCTTTTGGTACAAAAATGCTACATCAATTCCTCTTTTGTCGGGAGAATCAAAGTGAACTATGCCATACTCTTTGTCAATCATTTTTGGTTCTTTTACTAAATCTTCCAAAACACGACGGTTTTCAATTTCGCACACTCCTATAAGTGTCGGGGAATTACCAGGGTTTTCAGTAGTCCCAATCTCAGTGATAACTCTTGAAAGATTCTGTAATTTTTTCTTGTACTTTTTCCCTGTCCAGTTTTGCGCTCCATTCGGCAACCATTCTTCATCATTGTTTGTTCCGTTGATGGTATCGAACAGATTTTCAAGGTTATAAAAAGCCACTGTGTGCACCAGATACTTTTTTGACTGTGCATTTGCTTGAAATATTGAAGATAAAACAAGGAAAAGGGCAATTAGGTTTTTAATTCTCATAAATCACATATTAATTTTATATCAAGTTTTTTACAAACTTTGGGCCAAAAGTAGATAATATTATTAAAAGATGTACATTTGCCGGCTGTTAAGTTTTCATTAACAGTTAACGATAAGAAAAATTAATTTTATTTTATTTATGAAAAAACTTGTTATTAGTACATTATTTGTAATGCAAGCCTTTTTTGTTTTTGCTCAGACAACCACCGGAATAACTGGAAAAGTTGTAGACTCCAAAACACAAAAACCATTACAAAATGTTGTTGCTTCTATTCAGAACTCCGCATTAACTGTTTTGACAGACAATGGTGGTTTATTTACTTTTAAAGAAGTGGCAGAGGGAAGCCAGTTACTCCAAATCAAAAGTACGGGTTATAAGGACCAATTGCTTGCGGTGGATGTAGAAGCTGGGAAAATTTTGGATTTAGGAATTATTGTTTTGGAGGAAGACATTACTTCTGAACAACAATTAAGTTTGATTACTATTACTGAAAATGATTTAGGGGATGACAATAGTGGTTCCGAAAGCACAGCGGGTTTACTACAAGCCTCAAGAGATGTTTTTCAACAAGCTGCGGCGTTCAATTGGGGTCAAGCTCGTTTTAGAATTCGTGGTTTAGATAATGAATATGGCGCTACCATGATTAATGGCGTTACCATGAATAAAATTTATGACGGAAGACCACAATGGAGCAACTGGGGTGGATTGAATGATGCCACAAGAAACCAAGAATTTACTAGTGGTTCAGCGCCATCAGACTATACTTTTGGAGGTATTCTTGGAACACAAGAAATCAACACAAGAGCATCTATATATAGAAAAGGATCTAGAATTTCGTTTTCTGGAACCAATACGAATTATAGCTGGAGAACAATGGCTACGCATGCTTCAGGAATGAACAAAGACGGATGGGCTTTTGTAGTATCTGCTTCGGGCCGTTGGGCGCAAGAAGGTTATTTTGAAGGAAGTGATTACACCGCAAAATCTTTATTTGCAAGTGTTGAAAAGAAATTTAACGAAAATCACTCTTTGAATTTTACTTCCATTTTTGCTGAAAACAGCAGAGGTAAAAGTTCTCCAAACACGGATGAAGTTACCAAATTAGCAGGAGAAAAATACAACTCTTACTGGGGTTGGCAAGATGGCCAAAAGAGAAATTCTAGAGATAAAGATGTTCAAGAACCTATCTTGATGTTGAACCATTTTTGGAAAATGAGTGAAAAAACAAATTTGACTTCTGGAATTACCCATCAGTTTGGTAAAATTGGAAACAGCAGAATTGACAATCAAGGTGCTGACAGTCCTGATCCAACTTATTACAGAAATCTTCCAAGTTATTATACTTCTGCTTATAATCCCGATGATTATACCGATTTCCAAGGGGATGATCCTTTGAATATTGCTAATGCTGCTGCCGCTCGAAATAATTTCTTGGCGAACAGACAAATCAATTGGAACCAATTGTATCAAGCAAACAATACTTCTGATGGACACAGTGCTTACATATTATATGAAGACAGAACGGACGATAAACTTTGGACTGTAAACTCAATTATTAGTTCACAATTGGCAGACAACATCAATATGAATGCTGCCGTGTCTTTTAGAAAATTGAAATCTCACAACTTTGCTAATCTGTTGGATTTATTAGGGGGGCAATATTACCAAGATTATGACAACTTTCAAGTGGGTTCAGAACAAGAATCTGATTTGAATAATCCTGACAGAACAGTAGGTGTTGGAGAAACTTTTGGATATAACTACAATCTTTTGGCAAATACAGTTGATGCCTTTACGCAATTCAAATTCACTTATAAAACGGTTGATTTTTATTTAGCGCAATCATACACTAGAACACAGTATCAAAGAGAAGGTTTGTACAGAAACGGTTTGTATCCAACGAATTCTTTTGGGAAAAGCGATAAGTATATTTATGAAAACTTTGGTTTCAAAGGTGGTTTGACTTATAAAATTTCAGGAAGACAATTTATCTCTTTAAATGGAGCTTACATGACAAAAGCGCCAACTTTAAGAAACGTTTTTCCAAATGCTCGTATCAACGACAATACCCCTGCAGGACTTGAAGCAGAAAATATTACAAGTTTAGACGGTAGTTACATCATTAAAATGCCTAAATTCAAATCTAGAATAACGGCTTATTATTCTAATGTAAAAAATGCAACCGAAACTTCTTTCTTCTTTGGTGAAGGTATTTTTGAAGATGATGGTGGTGATGGTGGTGACGCTTTTGTAGCTGAAACAGTTACAAATATCGAAAAACAAAACATTGGTCTTGAGTTAGGAATGGAGTACCAACTTACTTCTACCATTAAGTTATTACTTTCTGGAGCTTATGGTGAATACACATACAATAACAATCCAAATGTAACGCTTAACAATGACAATTTAGCTTCAGATACTAATACTAATCCGGTTACAGATTTTGGAACTGCCAATCTAAAAGGTTATAGAATGGCTGGTGGACCTCAAACGGCTGGATCGTTTGGAATTGAATACAGAGATCCTAAATTTTGGTGGATTGGTGCTAATGCGAACTATCTTGCTAATAATTATTTAGACATTTCTTCTTTGACTAGAACCGCTAATTTCTTCAAAAATCCACAAGATTCAGAAGGATTGCCTTTTCCTGAAATAACAGCAGAAAGAGCTAACGAGTTATTGAAACAAGAGAAATTTGATGATTTTATGCTTTTAAACTTGACTGGTGGTAAATCATGGAAAGTGGAAAGCACTACTTTTGGATTTTTTGCTTCTATAAACAATGTTTTGGATTTTACATACAAAACAGGTGGTTTTGAACAAACAAGAAATGCAAACTTTAGAGAAGTAAATCAAGACGTTTCTAGTGGAACGCCATCTTTTGCTCCAAAATATTTCTACGGATATGGTAGAACTTATTTCTTAAATTTTTACGTTAATTTTTAATCTATATAGCTATGAAAACAAAAAAATTATTGTTACTAGGATTTCTTGCTTTGGTGTCTTTCACAGGATGTTCTCCAGAGGATGATATTAAAAATTCAGACATTATTCCTTATGCATTCTATGAAGAATTTACAAGTTTTACTGAGGCAACTGAGGGAGACCCAATTGCTGTTGAGGGTTGGACAAACTTTGCTGAAGTGGGAGCCGTTAAATGGAATGAAGGATATTATAGCGGCACAAAATATGCTGAATTTACTTCTTATCAATCTGGTGAAGCGTCTAATATTGCTTGGTTAATTTCTCCAGCAATTAATATGGACCAATTTGCTAATGAAAAATTGGCTTTTGACGTTGCGCAAGCGTATGTTTCTTCTGCTTCAAATTCGCTTGAATTATTGATTTCTACTGATTTTGATGGTACTAATGTACTTGGAGCGACTTGGACAACGGTTTCATTTACCTTACCTCCTTTGAATTATGACACGAATTTCGATTTCTTTAGTTCTGGAATAGTGGATTTGTCTGCCTACACGGGTAACATTTACATTGCATTCAAAGGAAAAGGATCGGGGACGAACTTTTCATTGGATGGTACTTATGAAGTTGACAACATTAGAATTTTCGATAAAAAATAAATCATAAACACGATGAAAAAAATAATTTTAAAATCCGTTTTATTGCTTTCGGTTACAATTGGACTATTTTCTGGTTGTGCAAGCGATGATGCTTATGATGTTCCTGAGCAGACTTTGGTTACTTATGAGCTAACAACAACCACAACTGTAGAGGCTGTTGATGCTGCTGCTACTGGAGCGCCTGTTGTTTTTACAACTGATGATATCATCGAGGCGTATGTTACATCTAGCGATGAGAAAGGTACTTTTTATAAATCTATATCTTTCCAAACTATCCCTGCGGATGGTTCGGCGCCAACTGGTTTTAGTGTGCCAATAAATGCTACTACACTTTATGGAGAAGGTTTTACCCCTGGAAGAAAAGTGTATATCAAGTTAAATGGTTTGTATAGCGCCATTGTTTTTGGTTCTTTGCAAATTGGTTCTTTGTATGAAGGTACAATTGGAAGAATTTCTGAATTTGAATGGCAAAATCATTTGTTTCCTTCTTCAACTATTGTTGGTGAAGAAACATTTGTTAGAACATTAAGTTTGGCTGATGCCTATGCTGATGTAAATCAAAATACTTTGGTAGAATTGGATGCTGTTCAGTTTTCTGAGGCTTCTATCAACAGAACGTATTATGATGTTGACTCTGGTGGTGGTGCAACGAACCATACGCTTATATCGGCTGCTGGCGGTGCAGAGCAAGTGATTCGTTTTAGTAGTTTTTGTCCTTTTACCGGAAACCAAGTGCCTACAGGAAGTGGAAAAATTAGAGGTGTTTTGTCTAAATATGATACTGATTTTCAATTCATCGTTAGATATGAAAGTGATATTAAATTGAATGAGGTTCGTTTTGATGTTACTCCACCGATTGTTGGGTCAAACATTGTATATAACGGAACATTGAATGAGCCGTTTACATCTTATACTACTAATGCTTCTGCTTTTCCTGGTTATATCAATGATGCTGTTATTGGTACAAGATATTGGCAGGTAAAGACTTTTGGCGGTAATAAATACATCCAATTGTCTTCTTTTGGAGGAACTCCTGAGGTGAATAGAGCTTTGTTTATTGTGCCTGTAAATATGGGTACGGCGAACACGATGTCTTTCAAGACGAAATCGGGGTT
>JBILYQ010000162.1:0-5542 GCA_044377655.1 Flavobacterium sp. | reverse complement strand
GCTAATCCCGATTGGAAACGTAGTTGGCATACACTCTGAAAACTTGTATTATCCATTAAATAATGATACCTTAACCATCGGTTACAAAACCGGAAGCAGTAACCATGTAGCAAAAGATGGCATTGTCATTATTGAACATCGCGATGGCGATTTGCTACTGATGGAATGCATAGATTAATATAAAGAAAGACATTTTGAAAACCGAAAATACCACAGAAAAAACAACACTACATCCTAGAAACGCAAACCGTTTTAGATACGATTTTGAACAATTATTTATAGGTTGTCCTGAATTAAAAACTTTTGTTGCCAAAAACGAATACGGCATTGAAACCGTAGATTTCAGCAATCCCGAAGCGGTAAAAATGCTGAACAAGGCCTTGCTAATTTCCAATTATGATATTCAAAACTGGGATATCCCTAAAGATTATCTTTGTCCGCCAATTCCAGGACGCGCAGATTATATTCATTACATCGCTGATGTATTAGCAACCAAAAATAACGGAATGATACCTGAAGGCGAAAACGTGGTAGGTTTAGACATTGGCATTGGCGCCAATTGCATTTACCCTATTATTGGAAATGCCGCCTATGGTTGGACTTTTGTTGGGACCGATATTGATGAAGTAGCCATCGAAAATTGTAGCAAAATCATCGAGCAAAACCCAAAATTAATTGATGCTATCAGTCTTCAAGCGCAAACTGATTCTCGATATATTTTTAAAAACATCATTCTGCCCGAAGACAAATTTGCATTTACCATTTGCAATCCACCATTCCATGCCTCGCAGGACGAAGCTACTAAAAGTGCGTTGCGCAAAGTAAACGCGCTAGAAACCACTAAATCTTCAAAACCATTATTAAATTTTGGCGGACAAAATTCTGAATTGTGGTGCGAAGGCGGCGAATTGGGTTTCATTACCCAAATGATTTTTGAAAGTGCCAAATATCCATTGCAATGTTTGTGGTTCACTACTTTAGTCTCTAAAAAAGACAATTTAAACAGTATTTACAAAACATTAAACAAAGTTAGTCCAGTGGAAATCAAAACCATTGAAATGGCACAAGGCCAAAAAACAAGTCGATTTGTGGCGTGGACATTCCTCAGTGAAGCCCAGCAGAAAAACTGGAAGTTTTAAGATTTCATTTGGTTCCTTTTTTTGTAACTTCGTGAAAATATTTTTGCTATGACTACTCTCGAATTAAAAAATAGTGTGATTGCCAAAATAAACGAAATTCACGATAAGGATTTCTTATTGGCTATCAAAACGATTATTGATACTAAAACAGCTAAAGAATATCCTTCTGAAGAATATAATTATGACATTCTGAAAGCCGAAGAAGACATCAAAAATGGCTATTTTTCTTCTCATGATGCTGTAAAAGCTACAATAGAGCAATGGAAAAAGAGATAGTTTGGACAGAAACTGCTCAAAACCAACTGGAAGATATTTATTTCTATTTGCTTGAAATTACCAAAAGCGATAGCCTTCTAGAAAAGATAGTGGAAACCATCTATAATTCAGTATCCATTCTAAAATCCAATTCAGAAATATATGAATGGGATGAAATGAAACAACCAAATACAAAAGATTACCGTGCTTATGAAATCTACAACTATCGCGTTTCTTACAAGATAACAGACCACCTTATCTACATTTTAAGAATTAGACATACTAGCAGAAATCCAAAAAAACTCTAATGAGATTCCAAGTCGTTTCCGAATACCAACCTACTGGCGATCAACCTCAGGCCATTGAAAAATTAGCCAAAGGAATAATCGATGGCGATAAATACCAAACCTTGCTTGGCGTTACCGGTTCTGGGAAAACCTTTACCGTGGCTAACGTGATTCAAGAAGTTCAAAAACCTACGTTAGTATTAGCGCACAACAAGACTTTGGCAGCACAGTTGTATTCCGAGTTCAAGCAATTTTTCCCGAATAATTCGGTGCAATATTTTGTTTCCTATTATGATTATTACCAACCCGAGGCTTACATTCCCGTGACGGGCGTTTTTATAGAAAAAGATTTATCCATCAATGAAGAATTAGAAAAACTCCGATTGAGCACTACTTCTGCCCTACTTTCGGGACGCAGAGACATCTTGGTGGTGGCTTCCGTTTCCTGTTTGTATGGTATTGGAAACCCCGTAGAGTTTCAGAAAAACGTGGTTTCAATTGAGAAAAACCAAATTATTTCCCGAACCAAATTATTGCATCAACTGGTGCAAAGTTTGTATTCCAGAACCGAGGCTGAATTCACACCTGGGACTTTCAGAATCAAAGGCGATATCCTTGAAGTTTTTCCGAGTTATGCCGACGAACCGTTCCGAATTCACTTTTTTGGCGATGAAATAGAAGACATCGAAGCCTTTGACACCAAAACGTCCAAGGTTTTTGAAAAATACGACCAACTGAGCATTTATCCTGCAAATATGTTTGTGACCTCGCCCGATATTTTGCAAAATGCCATCTGGGAAATCCAACAAGACATGGTCAAACAAGTGGCTTATTTCAAGGAAATTGGTAAACATTTGGAAGCAAAACGACTGGAAGAACGCACCAATTTCGACTTGGAAATGATTCGTGAATTGGGTTATTGCTCAGGTATTGAAAACTATTCCCGTTATCTTGATGGACGAGCGCCAGGAACGCGACCGTTCTGCTTACTCGATTATTTTCCTGATGATTTCTTGATGGTGGTAGACGAAAGTCACGTTACTATTTCGCAAGTCCACGCCATGTATGGTGGCGACAGAAGCCGAAAAGAAAACTTGGTGGAATATGGATTCCGACTTCCTGCTGCCATGGATAATCGTCCGTTGAAATTTGAGGAATTTGAAGGCATGCAAAACCAAGTGATTTATGTTTCGGCAACGCCTGCCGATTATGAATTGCAAAAATCAGAAGGCATCGTTGTAGAACAAGTCATTCGTCCAACGGGTTTATTGGACCCAATTATTGAAGTGCGACCAAGTTTGAACCAAATTGACGATTTGATAGAAGAAATCCAACTGCGGTGCGAAGCCGACGAACGGGTTTTGGTGACTACTTTAACCAAAAGAATGGCGGAAGAATTGACCAAATATTTAACCAAAGTGTCCATCCGTTGTCGCTACATTCACTCCGATGTGGACACGCTGGAACGCGTGGAAATTATGCAAGATTTGCGAAAAGGCTTGTTCGATGTTTTGATAGGTGTCAATCTTTTGCGAGAAGGGTTGGATTTGCCCGAAGTGTCGCTGGTAGCCATTTTGGATGCTGACAAAGAAGGCTTTTTGCGCAGCCACCGTTCGTTGACGCAAACTGTGGGAAGAGCTGCGCGAAACATTAACGGGAAAGCCATTTTGTATGCTGATAAAATAACGAACAGCATGCAGAAAACGATGGACGAAACCACGTACCGACGCGAAAAGCAAATAGCTTATAACACAAAACACGGATTGGAACCCAAAGCATTAAACAAAAGTTTGGGCAATGCACTGAATAAAAACTCCGTTTCCACACAATATTACGAAAACCAAACCTTGAAAGCGGCCGAACCCGAAAGTTTGTATTTATCCAAACCCGAGATTGAAAAGAAAATCCGAGAAACGCGCAAAGCGATGGAAAAAGCAGCCAAGGATTTGGACTTTATGCAAGCGGCAAAATACCGTGATGAGATAAAAATGCTACAAGACAAACTATAAATTACTGCTTGTTGTTGCTACTCGCCTCCTAGTATCTTCCTAGTATCTTCCTAGTATCCTTACTTGATTTTAGGAACTGTTGCCG
The DNA here is from genome assembly GCA_044377655.1 of Flavobacterium sp. Taxonomy (GTDB): domain Bacteria; phylum Bacteroidota; class Bacteroidia; order Flavobacteriales; family Flavobacteriaceae; genus Flavobacterium. Next base: position 1,767 of record JBILYQ010000162.1, on the reverse strand, counting down.
ACTGTTTTTTCAACTCGTCAGGTCGAGTTACTAATTTCGTCAGGACGAGTTGTTTATTTTACCGCGGTAAGTTGACTGATTTACCGCGGTAAGTTAACCAATTTACCGCGGTAAATTTGTAACTTTGTAAGGACCACTTTTATAACTAACACGTAACACTTTAAAATATGTCCATACTCATTACTCCTATTGGCAAAACCAGCCCAACGCAACCCAACGCTCCGATGCTTTATTATCCTAAAGTGACCAAAACGGGCGAAGTAGATTTAGAGAAAGTATCCGAGGAAATTGCGCAAGCCACTTCGCTGACACAAGCCGATTGTTATGCGGTAGTGATTAGTTTGGTCAAAGTATTGGAGGATCATTTGGAAAAAGGCGAAATAGTTAGATTGGAACCTTTGGGCACGTTTCAAATTAGTGTAAAAGGGACAGGAAGTGCAACGGCAGCATTAGTTTCTCGAACCAACGTTAGCAGTGCATCCATCATTTACCGACCAGGAAAAAAGCTAAGAAAACTTTTAGGCACTTTATCCTTTGTTCGAAAAAAAGAGGCGTAATTGATTTTTGTTTATATTTAATAAATAAAAAGTTGTCATTATGAAATGGGAAGCCAAAATCATCAAACACCGAGGCGAAAGCAGGATTGCAGTGCTCTTTGAAAAAGACGCTAATTTGATTGCTAGAATAAAACAAGTAGCAGGTTCTCGCTGGAGCCAACAACTCAAGGTGTGGCACTTGCCTGATACTGACGAAAACAGAATTCGTTTTAAGATACCATTAGCTGCTTACTTGTTGCCTAACGAAGAAGGGATTATTCAAATAGAAAAATTCAAACAATGGCTGCGCTCCAAGCGGTATAGCGAAAGCACCATTGGCACGTATAGCGAAGCGCTGAAATCGTTTTTTGTTTTTTATAATACTAAAGCTATTGCTGCAATAAGCAATGAGGATGTGATAGCTTATAACAACGAGTATATTTTAAAAAACAAGTTGTCTTCCTCCTATCAAAACCAGATTGTTAATGCAATTAAGCTTTATTTTAAAACTATTAGAGAAACCAAGATTGAGGTTGACAAAATACACCGCCCAAAACGGGCTAAGGTTTTGCCTAATGTGTTGAGTAAAGAAGAAGTGAAAGCAATACTAGAAGCGCATAGCAATATAAAACACAAGATGATGTTGAGTTTGATATATAGTTGTGGATTGCGGTGTGGTGAATTATTAGCTTTAAAGCCAGTACATATAGATTCTAAACGCAATATTGTTTTACTAAAAAATGCTAAGGGAAAAAAAGATAGGATAGCACCATTAAGTCCTAAAATATTAGAAATGTTACGGGAGTATTATAAAATATTCAAACCTACAAGTTTTTTATTTGAGGGACGGACCGCGGGAGAAGCATATGATGCACGAAGTTTACAATTAATCTTAAAACAGGCAATTCAAAAAGCCGGCATTACAAAACCAGTCACTTTGCATTGGTTGCGGCATAGTTTTGCCACCCATTTGTTGGAAAGCGGTACTGACTTGCGATACATTCAAGAACTATTAGGACATAGTAGCAGTAAAACGACGGAAATATACACGCATGTAAGTACGAAAAGTATTCAACAAATAAAAAGTCCGTTTGATGATTTGTAATAAATTTATAATTATATTTGAAACAAGAAAACGATATAAAACTTCGCCAATCCACCCAAAATTAGGTGTATAAGCGAAGTTTTATATCGCATATAAGATAGTTATGCCTCATTGTAGGGTGACAAA
>JBILYQ010000009.1:0-16581 GCA_044377655.1 Flavobacterium sp. | reverse complement strand
AATTCTTCATGTGGTTTGGGAAAACGATTCTCCTATTTTTAGGAAAGACAATTCAGAATTGCCCGTTTTAGAACTCAAACATTATGTAAGCAAGGAAATGCTTGCTGGATATCAATCATTGTTGCTGCCTAAATCTTGGATTTATTGCGAAAAAGAAATAGCAGCTGTTGATTTGTTTGTTTTCAAGAATTGGCAAGAGCGCCTTTTTTTTGAACGTTTGGAAAGGAAATCTGTTTCCATTCAGCAGCTTTTGGATGAAACCGAAAATGATTGGGAAGCGGTTTTATTTTGCCTGTTGGCTAAAAATTTCGGATTAAATACTAATGGAGAATCCTTTTTAAAAATTGCCAAATCCATCCCTTTTTCCATCATCAGGAAGGAAGGTTTTGAGGCGCAGAATTTAGAAGCTTTGTTTTTTGGTTTAGCTGATTTATTTCCAAAAAACTTGGAAGATACTTATTCGAAAGCGTTGAAATCAAGTTTTGATTATTTGTTACACAAATATCAATTGACTTCTATTTTTATTGAACCAGTTCAATTTTTTAAACACCGCCCAGATAATTTTCCGACGATACGCTTGGCGCAATTGGCGATGTTGTATCATTTGCAACGTAATTTGTTTTCGCATTTAATAGCGGCCAAAAGTCGCGCTGATTTTTATAAATTATTTGAAGGGGTTATTTCAGATTATTGGCAAACGCATTATCAATTGGATAAAGAAAGTCCTAGAAAGAGAAAGAAGTTTTCAAAAGCATTTGTCGATTTGTTGATTATTAATACTATCGTTCCTATTCAATTTGCCTACGCCAAAAGTCAAGGCAAGGAGGTTTCAGAATCAATTTTGGCTTTGCTTCAAGATATTGCTCCCGAAAAAAATGTCATTATTGAAAAATTTAATGTCTTTGGGGTAAAACCAAAAAGTGCCTTTGCAACACAGTCCTTATTGCAACTCAAAAATGAATATTGTAATTATGGTAAATGTTTGCAATGCGCTGTTGGAATTCAACTTTTAAAACAGTAATTTTATACTTTAAATTTAAGTAAGTATGTCAGCCGTAATTCAACTAAAATATTTTTTCGAAAAACATGGTTTTCACGTATCTTCCCGTTTAGCAGACAGGCTTGGCATGCGGGCTTCTAATGTTCGTTTATTTTTTATTTACATTTCTTTTGTAACCGCTGGATTGTGGTTTGCGGTGTATTTGATATTGGCATTTTGGATAAAATTAAAAGATTTGATTCACGGAAAACGAACTTCCGTATTTGATTTATAACTATTGTGGAAAATAATAGAAACATACTACAGTCTTTTTTCAACTATTCAAAAAATGAGCGGAAATCACTTCTTGTCCTGCTTTTTTTTGTATTTCTATTGCAATTAGCTTATTTTTTTATTGACTATGATTCAAATCGGAAGGATATCCTTGGTAAAAATCAATGGTTGGCTAATCAAACTATTGTAGATAGTTTAAAAATGGAAAAAGCAAATTATAAGCCAAAAATTTATCCTTTTAATCCAAATTTCATAAATGACTTTAAGGGATACAAATTGGGAATGTCTACTGTGGAAATAGATAGGTTATTGGCTTTTCGCAAACAGAACACCTACGTTAATTCTGCTGAAGAATTTCAATCTGTCACTAAGGTTTCAGATTCATTATTACAAACGATGTCGCCCTATTTCAAATTTCCAAATTGGGTAAAAAATAAACAATCAAATTTTAAGTCTTTCTCTAAACATGATTATGCAAATAAAGATGCCGTTACAATCTTAGATATTAACCAGGCCTCTAAGGAAGATTTGAAAAAAGTTTATGGTATTGGTGATGGATTATCCGAGCGTATTTTGAAACAGAAAGAATTGCTTGGAGGCTTTGTTAGCATGGAACAAATGGAAGATATTTGGGGTTTGTCGCCAGAGGTTATTGAAAAATTAAACACTAGTTTTAAAGTTTTCATAATTCCAAATGTCAAAAAAATAAACATCAACACCGCTTCAATAAAGGAATTGTCATTGTTTCATAATTTCAGATACTCATTGGCTAGAGAAATCGTTGTGTTTAGAAGTATGAATGGCGATATAAAAATTGAGGATTTAGCAAATATTAAAGGTTTTCCTGTTGATAAAATTAAAATAATAGCCTTATATTTGGAATTCTAAAAAAAAAGGATAAAAAAACAGCTTAATTATATGAATTCAATATATTTTACAGAAGAACACGAATTGTTTAGAAAGAGTTTACAAGATTTTTTGCAAAAAGAAGTTGTTCCTCACATTGAAAAATGGGAAAAAACAGGAACAATTGAACGATTTATTTGGAAAAAATTTGGCGACATGGGCTTTTTTGGTATCGCTTATCCTGAAGCTTACGGTGGAATGAATTTGGATTTGTTCTATACCGTAGTGTTTTTAGAAGAACTGCAAAAAATAAAATCCTCTGGTTTTGCCGCTGCCATGTGGGCGCATGCCTATTTAGCCATGACGCATTTAAATGCTGAAGGCGATGAAAGAATAAAACAAGATTATTTGGTACCAAGTATATCCGGAGATAAAATAGGAGCTTTGTGTATTTCGGAACCTTTCGGAGGAAGTGATGTTGCAGGTATGCGAACAACAGCTGTCAAAAAGGGTAATACATATGTAATTAATGGGTCAAAAACATTTATTACGAATGGAGTCTATGCTGATTACTATGTTGTAGCTGCCAAAACAAGTCCGGATTTAGGGAATAAAGGAATTAGTATTTTTTTGATGGATACTTCCCTAAAAGGGATTTCGGCCACAAAATTAGATAAATTAGGTTGGAGAGCATCTGATACTGCTGAAATTGCATTTGATAATGTTGAAATACCTGTTGAAAATTTAATGGGAGAGGAAGGAAAAGGATTTCCTTATATAATGCAACACTTCGCTCTAGAGCGACTTATTATGGCGGTTAATGCCCATGCAAGAGCAGAATATGCTATTGATTATACGATTAATTATATGTCACAACGGGAAGCCTTTGGAACTACTATCAATAAGTTTCAGGCATTGAGACATACAATGGTTGATCATGTTACAGAAGTTGAGCATTGTAAAATATTTAATTATGCTGCCGTTGCCAGATTAAACATGGGCGAATATGTAGTTAAAGAAGCTACTATGGCTAAATTGAAATCAACAAAAGTGGCAGACGAAGCCATTAATAGCTGTTTGCAAATGCTAGGAGGTTATGGCTATATGGAAGAATATCCTTTAGCACGATTATTACGAGATAGCCGTTTAGGACCAATAGGCGGTGGAACTTCTGAAATTCTCAGAGAGATTTTGTCCAAAATGATTATTGATAAACAAAATTACCAACCGGCAGTAAAATAAGACTAAAACGAATATAGATAATAGGCCAAGAAACGAGAGATTGTTTCTTGGTTTTTTGTTTTAGTCAACATCTATCTGTTTATTCTCTTTAATCTCCAAAAATAATTCGCAATTGATAACTAATAATTGAAAATAATTTTTACTTTTGCACCCTTAACGAGAGGAGGTGTCTATATTATGTTAATTATACCAATTAAAGACGGAGAAAATATCGATAGAGCATTAAAGCGCTATAAAAGAAAGTTTGACAAAACAGGAACTGTTCGTCAATTAAGAGCACGTACTGCTTTTATAAAACCTTCTGTTGTAAATAGAATGAAAATTCAAAAAGCGGCTTACATCCAAAACATGAAAGATGGTTTAGAGAGTTAGTCAATTTTTTTTTAAATATTACCGTTAGTACTTAAAGTTTCATAACTTTGATGCTAACGGTTTTTTTATGCTTTATAATGATGTTTAGATAATGAAGAAATTTACAAATTGTCAATCAATGAGCTCAATTCTTAGTGCTTATAAGGAGTATGTTACCCTTGAAAAGAATTATTCTCTTCATACAGTGCTTGCTTATCTTAATGATTTGTGTTGTTATGAAAAATTCATTGCTACTGAATTTGAACAAGATAATTTAACGGAAGTCAATTACAGTCAAATACGTTCATGGATAGTTTTACTTTCAGACGAAGGTCTTTCCAACTCCTCCATAAACAGGAAAATAGCATCGTTACGTTCCTTTTATAAATTTCTATTGAAAACCAAGCAAATAAAAGGTAGTCCATTATTAAAGCATAAAGCATTGAAATCGTCAAAAAAACTTCAAATTCCTTTTTCTGAAAAAGAACTTGATTTGGTTCTAAATCATCTTGTCTATCCCGAAGGGATTGAAGGTGTTCGTGATAAGTTAATTATCGATTTGTTTTATGCCACTGGAATTAGACGGTCAGAATTAATCAATTTAAAAATTAGAAACCTCGATTTTGCTGCGGCTACTATCAAGGTTTTAGGGAAGAGGGATAAAGAGCGAATAGTGCCTATCTTGCCTATTATTGTCAAAGAAATGGAAGATTATTTAATGGAAAGGTCTGCTTTAGAAATGATTAAAGATGGCGATTATGTTTTTCTAAATGCTAAAGGTGTTAAATTAAATAATTCCTTTGTGTATCGGTTAATAAATCATTACTTTGGTAATGTCTCAGAGAAGGTAAAAAAGAGTCCGCATATTTTAAGACATACGTTTGCAACTCATCTGCTTAACAATGGGGCGGATATAAATTCAGTTAAAGAATTATTAGGACATTCTAGTTTGGCATCTACGCAAGTATATACTCATAGCAGTTTGGCAGCGCTAAAAAAAGTATACGGTAATTCGCATCCAAGGAATCGAAAATAATTTAAATCGTTGTTTAACCATTAAAAATTTGATTATGAAGGTAAATGTTAATGCGGTTAATTTTGCCGCCGACAGAAAGTTGATTGATTTTATTCAAGATCGATTAGATCGACTAGATAAATTCAATGGAAAAATTGTTTCTTCCGATGTTTTTTTAAAAGTTGAAAAGACCAGTGAGAAGGAAAATAAGATTGCGGAGATAAAAATTCATGTTCCTGGGGATGATTTCATAGTCAAAAAACAATGTAAAACTTTTGAAGAAGCGGTAGAATTATCGGCCGAGTCTCTTGAGCGGTTATTGGTGAAAAGAAAAGAAAAGATTAATACTCATATTTAATCTAAAAATTTTTAGCAAAAATGTTTTGATTAAAAAACAAAAAGATATACATTTGCAGTCCGTTAGAAATAGCGGACTTTTTTATTGATTTTGCCAGCGTAGCTCAGTTGGCTAGAGCAGCTGATTTGTAATCAGCAGGTCGTGGGTTCGAGTCCCTCCGCCGGCTCTAAATTTTAACTTCCAAAGCGTTTGGGAGTTGTTCTTTTAAAGTACTGAAAATCAATAAATGGGGAGATACTCAAGCGGCCAACGAGGGCAGACTGTAAATCTGCTGTGTGAACTTCGCAGGTTCGAATCCTGCTCTCCCCACAAATTTACGATATCTGATTTTAGATATTTGGAATAAAATTTCTACTATCGTATTTTGCATCGTATATCATTAATAGATTGCCGGTGTAGCTCAGGGGTAGAGTGCTTCCTTGGTAAGGAAGAGGTCTCGGGTTCAATTCCCGACATTGGCTCAAGAATACATATTTGAACATTAAATAAATATATAACTAGATTAAAAATTAAGTAAAATGGCAAAAGAAAATTTCAATCGTAACAAGCCCCACTTAAACATAGGAACAATTGGGCACGTCGATCACGGAAAAACTACTTTAACTGCTGCAATAACTAAAGTATTATCTGATGCTGGTTACTGTCAAGCAAAATCGTTTGATCAAATTGATAATGCTCCTGAGGAGAAAGAAAGAGGTATTACTATCAATACATCACACGTTGAGTACGAAACTGCTAATCGTCATTACGCTCACGTTGACTGTCCAGGTCACGCGGATTACGTAAAGAACATGGTTACAGGTGCGGCTCAAATGGATGGTGCTATTTTAGTAGTAGCAGCAACGGATGGACCTATGCCACAAACACGTGAGCACATCCTTTTAGGTCGCCAGGTTGGTATTCCTAGAATGGTAGTATTCATGAACAAAGTGGATATGGTTGATGATGCTGAATTATTGGAATTAGTTGAAATGGAGATTAGAGATTTATTATCTTTCTATGAATATGATGGAGATAATGGTCCTGTAATTCAAGGTTCAGCTTTAGGTGGATTGAATAATGATCCAGCTTGGGTACCAAAAATTATTGAATTGATGGCAGCTGTTGATAGCTGGATTGAAGAGCCAGTTCGTGATACTGCAAAACCATTCTTAATGCCAGTTGAAGATTCATTTACCATTACTGGTCGTGGAACTGTTGCTACAGGTCGTATCGAAACTGGTATTGCTAATACAGGAGATCCAGTTGAAATCATTGGAATGGGAGCAGATAAATTGACTTCTACAATTACTGGAGTTGAAATGTTCCGAAAAATCCTTGATAGAGGTGAAGCTGGAGACAACGTAGGTTTGTTGTTAAGAGGTATAGATAAATCGGATATTAAAAGATGAATGGTTATTATTAAGCCAGGTTCTGTTAAACCACATGCTACATTTAAAGCAGAGGTTTATATCTTGAAAAAAGAAGAAGGTGGTCGTCATACACCATTCCACAATAATTATCGTCCACAGTTTTACGTACGTACAACAGACGTAACGGGTGTTATCACTTTGCCAGAAGGTGTAGAGATGGTTATGCCAGGAGATAACTTAACTATTAATGTTGCTTTGTTAAGCCCAATCGCAATGAGCGTTGGTTTACGTTTTGCTATCCGTGAAGGTGGTAGAACTGTAGGTGCTGGTCAGGTGACTGAAATAGTAGCTTAATTCTAAGTAAATAAATTAGACCAGCAACTCCTAGTCTAGGATGTTGCTGGTTTTTAATAATAAACGGGCGTAGTTCAAGGGTAGAATAGCGGTCTCCAAAACCGTTGATGGGGGTTCGAATCCCTCCGCCCGTGCAAAACAAAATTTAAGATGACAAAGGTTGTTAATTATATTTCGGAAGCATTTGAAGAATTAAAATCAAATGTAACATGGCCAGTGTGGGCAGAGGTTCAAAAGCTAACAATTATTGTAGCTTTATTTTCTGTTATTTTTGCTATGGCAACATGGGGAGTTGATGAGCTGTTTGCTAAGTCAATTGCTGGTTTTTTTAATTGGTTAAAATCATAATATACCTGCGATGACTGAAAATAATGTAAAGAAGTGGTATGTTGTTAGGGCTGTAAGTGGACAGGAAAACAAAATTAAAGCTTACATTGAAACAGAGATTAATAGATTAGGTCTGTCTGACTACATGTCTCAAGTGCTTGTGCCTACTGAAAAAGTAGTTCAGGTTAGGGATGGGAAAAAAATAGCTAAGGAAAAAGTTTATTTTCCTGGTTATTTAATGATAGAAGCCAATCTAGTTGGTGAAATACCACACATTATAAAGTCAATTACAGGAGTTATTGGTTTTCTTGGTGAAGTTAAAGGTGGCGATCCTGTCCCTTTGCGTTTGTCAGAAGTCAATAGAATGTTAGGTAAAGTAGATGAGCTGGCTGTAAATACAGACACTCAAAACATACCTTTTATTATTGGGGAAACAATCAAAGTAGTTGATGGTCCTTTCAATGGGTTTAATGGAACAATTGAAAAGATTAATGAAGAAAAGCGTAAACTTGAGGTAATGGTAAAAATCTTTGGAAGAAGAACGCCACTTGAATTAGGTTTTATGCAAGTTGAAAAAGTATAATATTTGTTACATATATATTAAAAACTGCACCTATCGCTTCCAATGATGGTGTGAAAAATTTTAAACAATGGCTAAAGAGATTAGTAAAGTAGTTAAACTACAAGTTAAGGGAGGTGCTGCGAACCCGTCGCCACCGGTTGGACCTGCTCTGGGAGCTGCTGGTGTTAATATCATGGAGTTCTGTAAGCAATTTAATGCTAGAACACAAGATCAACCTGGCAAAGTGTTACCGGTGCAAATCACCGTGTACAAAGACAAATCGTTTGATTTTGTTGTAAAAACTCCACCTGCTGCAATTCAATTATTGGATGCTGCTAAATTAAAATCTGGTTCAGGTGAGCCTAATAGAAAAAAAGTAGCAAATGTTACTTGGGATCAAATTAGAGCGATAGCTGATGATAAGATTGTTGATTTAAATGCCTTCACAATTGAAGCTGCCATGAGCATGATTGCTGGAACAGCTAGATCTATGGGTATAACTGTAACAGGAGAATCTCCTCTAAAATAAGAGAATGACATGGCAAAATTGACAAAAAAACAAAAAGAAGCTGCTTCAAAAATCGAGAAGAACAAACTATATAGTTTAAAAGATGCCTCGGCATTGATTAAATTAATTGCTTCTGCAAAGTTTGATGAATCAGTAGATATCGCTGTTCGTTTAGGAGTTGATCCTAGAAAAGCGAATCAAATGGTAAGAGGTGTGGTTACATTGCCTCACGGAACTGGTAAGGATGTTAGAGTTCTTGCATTGGTTACTCCGGATAAAGAAGCTGAAGCTAAAGCTGCTGGTGCAGATTATGTAGGTTTAGATGATTATCTTCAAAAAATTAAAGACGGTTGGACAGATGTTGATGTTATCATCACTATGCCAGCTGTAATGGGTAAGCTAGGACCTTTAGGTCGTATTTTAGGACCAAGAGGTTTGATGCCAAATCCTAAAACAGGTACTGTTACTATGGATGTAGCAAAAGCTGTTCAAGAGGTGAAAGCTGGTAAAATTGACTTTAAAGTTGATAAAACAGGTATCGTTCATGCTGGTATTGGAAGAATTTCTTTTGATGCTGACAAGATTGTAGATAACGCTCACGAAATTATTCAAACATTAATCAAATTAAAACCAACTGCAGCCAAAGGTACTTACATCAAGTCAATTCACTTGACAAGTACTATGAGTCCTGCTATAGCTTTAGACCCTAAAGCTGTTTAATTGGTAGTTAACAAATTTTATTATGACTAGAGAAGAAAAATCAATCGCGATAGAAGATTTAACTGCTAAGTTGGCTGAATCAAATATTTTATATATTGCAGATACATCTGGATTAAATGCTGAGATTACATCAAATTTAAGAAGAGCTTGTTTTAAAGCAGGTATTAAATTAGAAGTTGTTAAGAATACTTTGCTTGAAAAAGCAATGGAAGCATCCGCTAATGATTATGGTGACTTAGCATCGGTTTTAAAAGGGAATTCATCCATTTTTATAGCTGACATTGCTAATGCACCTGCTAAAATCATTAAAGAATTCAGAAGAAAATCAAACAAACCTGTATTTAAAGGAGCCTTCATCAATAACGAGATTTACATTGGTGATGATTTGTTAGACAGTTTGGCATCTCTTAAATCGAAAGAAGAAGTTATCGGTGAAATCATCGGATTGCTTCAATCTCCTGCTAAGAGAGTTATATCTGCTTTGTTGGCACAATTCGACAAAGAGGAAGTACAAGAAACGTCTGAAGCATAATTCAAAATTCAATTTTGAATATTAAAAATAGCGCACTAAATAAAAAATAATTACAATAAACATTTTAAACGATAGAAGAAATGGCAGATTTGAAACAATTCGCAGAACAATTAGTTAACTTGACAGTTAAAGAAGTTAATGATTTAGCAACAATATTAAAAGATGAGTACGGTATCGAGCCTGCTGCTGCAGCCGTTGTAGTTGCTGCTGGTGGTGGTGAAGCTGCTGTTGAAGAGCAAACTGAATTTACAGTAGTATTGAAAGAAGCTGGTGCTTCTAAATTAGCTGTTGTAAAAGCGGTTAAAGAATTAACTGGATTAGGTTTGAAAGAAGCTAAAGATTTAGTTGATGGTGCTCCATCTAACATTAAAGAAGGAATTTCTAAAGCAGAAGCAGAAGGTTTGAAAAAATCTTTAGAAGAAGCTGGCGCTGTTGTTGAGTTAAAGTAACTCTTACATAGTTTTAGAACTAGGTTTAGGTCTTGAGTTTAATCGCTCAATGACCTAAACCATTTTTCGTATAATAAAATTATATACAGTTTTATTATAAAATAGCTTAAAATACGAAAAAGCTTTTAATCAATACGAAGAAATAAATGAACTAAATTTTCCTGGTTTATTTTTAAAGATGTATTGCTTATAAAAAGGAAAGTATAAATTAAACAGTGTTTTTGCACAAAAAATTACTTTTTTTAAATCAAAATTTTGTCCATTGATGATAACAAATCAGACTGAAAGATTGAATTTTGCCTCTACAAAAAACATTCCTAACTACCCAGATTTTCTGGATGTTCAGGTTAAATCGTTTAAAGATTTTTTTCAATTAGAAACTAAATCTGATGAGAGAGGTAACGAAGGGTTATACAACACCTTCATGGAAAATTTTCCGATAACTGATACAAGAAATAATTTTGTATTAGAATTTTTAGATTATTTTGTTGATCCACCACGCTATACCATTCAAGAATGTATTGAAAGAGGTCTAACTTATAGTGTGCCCTTAAAAGCACGTTTAAAACTATATTGTACAGATCCTGAGCACGAAGATTTTGAAACCATCGTACAAGATGTTTATTTAGGGACTATTCCTTACATGACGCCTAGTGGTACTTTTGTTATCAATGGTGCAGAACGTGTAGTTGTTTCTCAATTACATAGATCGCCAGGTGTCTTCTTCGGTCAATCTTTTCACGCTAATGGTACTAAATTGTATTCTGCCAGAGTAATTCCTTTTAAAGGTTCTTGGATAGAATTCGCTACCGATATCAATAGCGTAATGTATGCGTATATCGATAGAAAGAAAAAATTACCTGTAACGACTTTATTCCGTGCTATTGGCTTCGAAAGAGATAAGGATATCCTTGAGATTTTCGACCTTGCTGAGGAAATTAAAGTATCTAAAACAGGACTTAAAAAATATGTTGGAAGACGACTTGCTGCACGTGTATTGAACACTTGGCATGAAGATTTCGTGGATGAAGATACTGGTGAAGTAGTTTCTATCGAACGTAACGAAATCATCCTTGATAGAGATACCATTATTGATAAAGATAATGTGGAAGAAATCATAGAGTCTAACGTAAAATCTATTTTGTTACATAAAGAAGATGCAAATCAAGGAGATTATGCTATCATTCATAATACGTTACAAAAAGATCCAACCAATTCTGAAAAAGAAGCCGTTGAGCATATCTACAGACAATTGCGTAATGCAGAACCGCCTGATGAAGAAACTGCTCGTGGTATCATAGATAAATTATTCTTTTCTGACCAACGTTATAACTTAGGTGAAGTAGGTCGTTATAGAATGAACAAAAAACTTGGTTTAGATATCCCAATGGAAAAGCAAGTCTTGACCAAAGAAGATATCATCACCATCGTGAAATATTTGATCGAATTGATTAACTCAAAAGCTGAGATTGATGATATTGATCACTTATCAAACCGTCGTGTTAGAACTGTAGGTGAGCAATTATCACAACAATTCGGCGTAGGTTTAGCTCGTATGGCTAGAACCATTCGTGAGAGAATGAACGTTAGAGATAACGAGGTGTTTACACCTATTGATTTGATTAATGCTAAAACATTATCATCGGTAATCAACTCTTTCTTTGGTACGAACCAGTTGTCTCAATTTATGGATCAAACCAATCCACTTGCTGAGATTACACACAAAAGAAGATTATCTGCCCTTGGACCAGGTGGGCTTTCGAGAGAAAGAGCCGGTTTTGAGGTGCGTGACGTTCACTATACACATTATGGTCGTCTTTGTCCAATTGAAACTCCTGAGGGGCCAAATATTGGATTAATTTCTTCTTTAGGAGTTTATGCCAAAGTAAACGGAATGGGTTTCATCGAAACTCCGTATCGTAAAGTTACTAATGGTGTTGTTGATTTAATATCAACTCCTATCTATTTAAGCGCAGAAGAGGAAGAAGGAAAAATGATTGCCCAAGCAAACATTGAAATGGATGCTAAAGGAAAAATTACTGCTGATAAAGTTATTGCCCGTGAAGAAGGTGATTTTCCAGTTGTTGATCCAAGTCAAGTTCATTATACCGATGTTGCGCCTAATCAAATTGCTTCCATTTCAGCCTCTTTAATTCCTTTCTTGGAACATGATGATGCGAATAGAGCCTTGATGGGATCCAACATGATGCGTCAGGCTGTACCCTTGTTACGTCCTGAAGCACCGATTGTTGGAACAGGTTTAGAGCGCCAAGTTGCTTCTGACTCTAGAGTATTGATTAATGCTGAAGGGAGCGGGACTGTTGAGTATGTTGATGCTAATATGATTACTATCAAATACGACAGAACTGAAGAAGAAAAAATGGTAAGTTTTGATCCTGATGAGAAGACCTATCAACTGATAAAATTCAGAAAAACAAATCAAAGTACGTCAATTAACTTGAAACCTATCGTAAGAAAGGGAGACAGAGTTATTAAAGGACAGGTTCTTTGTGAAGGATATGCCACGCAAAACGGAGAATTAGCTTTAGGTAGAAATCTAAAAGTTGCCTTTATGCCTTGGAAAGGGTATAACTTCGAGGATGCAATCGTAATCTCTGAAAAAGTCGTTCGTGACGATATTTTTACCTCTATCCACATTGATGATTATTCTTTGGATGTTAGAGATACAAAACTAGGAAACGAGGAATTGACTAATGATATTCCGAACGTTTCTGAAGAGGCCACTAAGGATTTGGATGAAAATGGAATGATTAGAATTGGTGCCGAAGTTAAACCGGGTGACATTTTAATTGGAAAAATCACTCCTAAAGGAGAGTCGGATCCAACCCCTGAAGAAAAATTGCTTCGTGCTATCTTTGGTGATAAAGCGGGTGATGTAAAAGATGCTTCTTTGAAAGCTTCTCCTTCTTTGCACGGTGTGGTTTTGGATAAAAAATTGTTTGCAAGAGCAGTAAAAGATAAAAAGAAGCGTACTCAAGATAAAGATGCTTTGGCTGTTTTAGAAATAGATTTTGAAACTAAATTTGTCGAGTTAAAAGATAAATTGGTTGATAAACTTTTTACTATTGTAAACGGAAAAACATCGCAAGGTGTTATGAACGATTTGGGAGAAGAAGTTTTAGCGAAAGGTAAAAAATACACTCTTAAAATGTTGAATGCCGTAGAAGATTTTGCGCATTTAAGCAAAGGATTATGGGTTTCAGATGATGAAACTAATAAATTAGTTAATGATTTAATCCATAATTATAAAATTAAATTAAACGATTTGCAAGGTGCTTTGCGTAGAGAAAAATTCACCATCACAGTTGGTGATGAATTGCCTGCAGGTATCTTGAAATTGGCTAAGGTTTATATCGCTAAAAAGCGTAAATTGAAAGTGGGTGATAAAATGGCAGGACGTCACGGTAACAAAGGTATTGTTGCACGTATTGTTCGTCATGAAGACATGCCTTTCTTAGAAGACGGAACACCTGTGGATATCGTATTGAACCCACTTGGAGTACCTTCTCGTATGAACATTGGACAAATTTATGAAACGGTTCTTGGTTGGGCTGGACAGAATTTGGGTAGAAAATTTGCTACTCCAATTTTTGACGGTGCTACTTTAGATCAAATCAATGGATTTACTGACGAAGCTGGAATTCCACGTTTTGGTCACACCTATCTTTACGATGGTGGTACAGGAGAGCGTTTCCACCAAGCAGCAACAGTTGGAGTAATCTACATGTTGAAATTGGGTCACATGGTTGATGATAAAATGCACGCACGTTCTATCGGTCCATACTCGTTGATTACACAACAGCCACTTGGAGGTAAAGCTCAATTTGGAGGTCAACGTTTTGGAGAAATGGAAGTTTGGGCATTGGAAGCCTATGGCGCATCAAGCACCTTGAGAGAAATCTTGACTGTAAAATCAGATGACGTTATTGGTAGAGCCAAAACTTACGAAGCAATCGTTAAGGGTGAATCGATGCCAGAACCAGGATTGCCAGAATCATTCAATGTATTAATGCATGAGTTGAAAGGTCTTGGACTTGACATTCGTTTAGAAGAATAAATAAAATTTAGTTTTCAGTCTCGATTTTTTCGGGACTGATTACTCATTTATAAGAGTTTTTAGGATTTATACCCGTCAACCGTTCCGATTTTTTATATGATTTTTTTTTATATAAATAGCACTTCATCTTTTTTTATTGAAGTTTAGAGAAGTAATCCGAGGTAATGTTACAGTCATAAAGTCAAATGTCTTAAAGTTTTTAAAGTCTCCTGTGACTTTCGACTTTCGACTTTCAAACTTTTGACTTCAACAAAAATCAATTTTTAATTGCAATAAATCAATAGTAAAAACTATGATGTATAATAGAAATAATGCCAACAATAGAGATAAAACTCCCGTAAAAAGGTTTAACAAAATCTCAATAGGTTTAGCATCACCAGAATCTATCTTGGCTGAGTCAAGGGGTGAGGTTTTAAAACCAGAAACCATTAATTACAGAACACACAAGCCTGAACGCGATGGTCTTTTCTGCGAACGAATTTTCGGTCCAGTAAAAGATTTTGAATGTGCTTGCGGAAAATACAAAAGAATCCGATACAAAGGAATCGTTTGTGACCGATGTGGTGTTGAAGTTACAGAGAAAAAAGTACGTAGAGACAGAGTTGGTCACATCAATTTGGTGGTGCCAATTGCTCATATCTGGTATTTCCGTTCTCTTCCAAATAAAATTGGATATATTTTAGGTCTTCCATCTAAGAAATTAGACATGATTATCTACTACGAAAGATATGTAGTTATCCAAGCCGGTATTGCCAAAAATGCTGAAGGCGAGTCGATTCAACGATTAGACTTTTTAACTGAAGAAGAGTACTTGACTATTTTAGATACTCTTCCTCAAGACAACCAATATCTTGACGATTTTGATCCAAATAAATTTGTTGCCAAAATGGGAGCAGAATGTATTATGGATTTATTGGCCCGTATCGATTTAGACGCCTTGTCTTATGATTTACGTCACAGCGCCAATAATGAAACGTCAAAACAAAGAAAGACAGAAGCTTTAAAAAGATTACAAGTAGTTGAATCTTTTCGTGAGTCGAACAAAAACAGAGAAAATCGTCCGGAATGGATGATTATGAAAGTGGTTCCTGTTATTCCACCAGAATTGCGTCCTCTTGTGCCACTTGATGGTGGTCGTTTCGCTACTTCAGATTTAAATGATTTATACCGTCGTGTAATTATCCGTAACAACCGTTTGAAACGATTAATGGAGATTAAAGCTCCAGAAGTTATCTTGAGAAACGAAAAACGTATGTTGCAGGAATCTGTTGATTCGTTATTCGATAATACAAGAAAAGCATCTGCTGTAAAAACAGAATCAAACCGTCCATTGAAATCACTTTCGGATTCCCTTAAAGGAAAACAAGGTCGTTTCCGTCAAAACTTATTAGGAAAACGTGTGGATTATTCTGCTCGTTCGGTAATTGTTGTTGGACCTGAATTGAAATTGTTCGAATGTGGTATCCCTAAAGATATGGCTGCCGAACTATACAAACCTTTTGTTATCCGTAAATTGATAGAAAGAGGAATTGTAAAAACAGTTAAATCAGCCAAAAAAATAATAGACAAAAAAGAGCCTGTAGTTTGGGATATCCTTGAAAATGTAATTAAAGGACATCCAATATTGCTAAATCGTGCTCCTACTTTGCACAGACTTGGTATTCAAGCATTCCAACCAAAATTAATTGAAGGAAAAGCAATCCAATTACACCCTTTAGTATGTACTGCATTTAATGCGGATTTTGATGGGGATCAAATGGCGGTTCACTTGCCGCTTGGACCAGAAGCTATTTTGGAAGCACAATTATTAATGTTGGCTTCTCACAATATCTTGAATCCTGCCAATGGTGCGCCAATTACGGTTCCTTCTCAAGACATGGTTTTGGGTCTTTATTATATGACCAAAGAACGTTTGTCAACACCAGAAAAGAAAATCTTAGGCGAAGGCTTGACTTTCTATTCTGCAGAAGAAGTAAACATTGCCTTAAATGAAGGTCAGTTAGAATTGAATGCTCGTGTACGAATCAGAGCAAAAGATTTTAACGAAGCTGGAGAATTAGTGTATAAAATTATCCAAACAACAGCCGGTAGAGTCCTCTTTAATGAAGTGGTTCCTGAAGCAGCTGGTTTTATAAATGAAGTATTGACCAAAAAGTCTTTACGTGATATCATTGGAAAAATCCTTAGCGTTACCAATGTACCGACTACAGCTGCCTTCCTTGATAACATGAAAGATATGGGTTATAAATTTGCCTTTAGTGGTGGTTTATCATTTTCATTGGGAGATATTATTATTCCAGAAAGAAAAGGCGAATTAATTGCCGATGCAAGAGAGCAAGTAGAAGCAATTTCAGTAAATTATAACATGGGTCTTATTACCAATAACGAACGTTACAACCAAGTTATTGATGTTTGGACTTCAACCAATGCTATGCTTACCGAATTAGCCATGAAAAACATTAGAGAAGACCAACAAGGTTTTAACTCAGTGTACATGATGCTTGACTCTGGAGCAAGGGGTTCCAAAGAACAAATTCGTCAGTTAACAGGTATGCGTGGTTTGATGGCTAAGCCAAAAAAATCAACTGCTGGTGGTGGTGAAATTATTGAAAAT
>JBILYQ010000161.1:0-5560 GCA_044377655.1 Flavobacterium sp. | reverse complement strand
TTTGGATTAGTTGGAAAAAATATAGATTATTCCTTTTCGAAAAAATATTTTACTGAAAAATTTGCTGCAGCACTTTTTGAGGATTGCAGTTATGAAAACTTTGATTTGCCAGTAATTGAAGATTTCTTAAAAACAATCAATGAAAATCCAGATTTAAAAGGGTTAAATATTACTATTCCATATAAAGAATCCATTATTCCTTATTTAGATACATTATCAAAAAACGCAGAAAAAATAGGCGCTGTTAATGTTGTAAAATTCACAAAAAAAGGCAAACTCAAAGGATACAATTCCGATTACTATGGTTTTATGAAATCTTTAGAACCGATGCTCCAACCCTATCACAAAAAAGCATTGATTTTAGGAACTGGAGGTGCTGCAAAAGCAGTTGCATTTGCTTTGGAAAAATTAGGCATTTTATTCACTTTTGTATCACGAGAAGAGAAAGAAGGATTGATAGATTATGATTTAATAAATGCTACAACTTTTGATAACTATCAAATTTTCATCAATTGTACGCCACTTGGAACAAGTCCAAACACAAAAGAATTTCCACCTATTCCCTATGATTATTTTAGTGATGAGCATATTGCTTTTGATTTAATTTATAATCCAGAGGAAACTGTCTTTCTAAAAAAGGCAAAAAAGAAAGGAGCTACCACAAAAAACGGATCTAATATGCTAGTTTTACAAGCTGAAAAAAGTTGGGAAATTTGGAATAAATAAAGTAATTATAGGACATAGTTATTTCTTCTCCCTTTCATTTTTTTTGCTTTTCTTTCGCTTTGGATATGCAACTAAAAACTGCACATTAAGTTAAGCTACATTTTTGTAATTAATTTAATTCTTAAACACTTCTAAATTTCAACTTTCGGATAGTAATGCAATTATCCATTCAAATAATGGTTTTTTCTTTGAATTTCAATGCTTGTTTAGTATCTTTCGCCCTCAAAAAAATATGAACCTTATACATTTTACAAAATGTTAGAAGAAAAGAATGATAACCTGCTCGAAGCAGATGGAAATTTAGCAAATGAGTCGCACGATACGATTCAATCTGAAAGTCAAGATATTACAATTGAAGCCCAAGAAACAGTAACCGAGGAAACAACGGAAACCAATGAAAATGGGACTACAGAAGTTGACGCCGAAACTGCAAAAGCAGACGAAGCAAACATTTCTGAAGTCGCCGATTTGAGTCCTGAAAATGAAAATGTTATTGAATTAACCGATGCTCAAGTAGCCGATGACACAATGGTTATTGAAGATGGAAGCCAAACGGTTATGAGCGCAATTGACGATGTAAACGCAGAGGAAAGTGAAGACGAAACTTTAAAAGAGCGTCATGAAATTCCTATGCTTGATTATGACAATTTAACTATGGAAGAATTGATTGACACCTTGGAGACATTGACTGCCTCTGAAAAAGTCATGTCAATTAAAGACCATGTTGAAGAAATCAAGAAATCTTTTTTATCAAAATACTATCATTTTATTGATGAGAAAAAAGAAGAATTTCATGCTGAAAATCCTGATACTACTGAAGATTTTCATTATCATTTTCCTTTAAAAATAAAATTTGACCAATTATATTCTAATTACAGAGATAAAAAAAATACGCATTTCAAAAGTCTTCAAAATAATCTAAAAACAAATTTAGAAAATCGTTTAGCGATTGTTGAAGAATTGAAAAACCTAATCAATCCTCAGGAAAACATTTCATCAATTTTGAAACCTTTCAATGAATTGAGAGAGCGATGGAAAAATGCTGGCCCAATTCCAAAAGATAAATACAATCATGTTTGGAACAATTATCATTTTCATGTTGAAAATTTTTACGACTATTTGCATTTAGACAGAGAAGCGAGAGATATTGATTTTAAAAACAATTTAGAATTAAAATTAAAGATAATTGCTCGAGTTGAGGAATTGATACAAGAAGAAGATATTAATAAAGCTTTCCGCGAATTACAAGATTTGCACCGTATTTGGAAAGAAGATATTGGACCTGTTTCAAGAGATCAAAGAGAAGAAATTTGGAATAAATTCAGTGAGTTGACCAAAAAAATGCATGACAAGCGCGAGTCTTTGTCTGATCAACTTCGTGAGATTGAAATGGTAAATTTGAGTGCTAAAAAAGACATTGTTGCTCAAATTGAAGTTTTAGCACAAGAAAAAGTCAATTCACATGCCGCTTGGTTGGCTCAAATTGAAAAAGTAGAAGCGCTTCGTAATTCTTTCTTTCAGGCTGGAAAAGTTCCATCTGAGTTGAGCGAGGAAACTTGGTCTGCTTTTAAAACTGCGGTTAGAAATTTTAATGTTTTGAAAAACTCTTTTTATAAAGACATTAAAAAAGACCAAAATGATAATTTAAGTAAAAAACAAGTTTTGGTTGCCAAAGCAAATGAGTTGAAAGAAAGCACAGATTTTGCGGCAACAACTCCAATCATGAAGCAAATTCAGGAAGAATGGAAACAAATTGGACATGTTCCAAGAAAGTTTTCAGACAGCGTTTGGGCCGAGTTCAAATTGGCTTGTAATGCCTATTTCGAAAAACTGAAAGAGCAAAAAACGGAAGCTAGTTCTGAAGAAATTGAAGCTTTTGAAAAGAAAAAAGAATACTTGGAAACTGTGAAAAGTTTTGAACTTGTTGGCGAACACAAAACTGATTTGGATGCCATAAAAGCTCACATTGAAGCATGGAAGAGCTTTGGAAAAGTACCCTTTCCAAGAAGACACATCGAAGGTAAATTCAACAAAATTTTAGATGTGTTGTTTGAAAAATTAAGTTTAAGCAAGAAAGATACGGAAATGGTTCGCTATGCTAATAAACTTGATAATTTAGCCGGTTCAGAAGACTCTAGAAAACTTGACAATGAGAGAATCTTCATTACTAGAAAAATCGATGAAGTTCAAAGTGAGATTTTCCAATTGGAAAATAACATTCAGTTTTTTACGAACACACGAAATGCAAAAAAAGAAAATTCAATTGTATTGGAAGTTCGAAAAAATATTGAAAAACATAAAGAACAATTGATGATTTTGAAAGATAAATTAAAACAACTGAGAAATATTAAATCAGAATAAAAATAAAAAGAGGTTCTAAATGAGCCTCTTTTTTTTTGAATATTTATCATGATAATTATCATTTTAGAATAGTAATATTACCTTTAAATTTGTTTTTAATAAATTTAGGTATGTCAATTTCACTCATTCAAAAATATAATGTTCCTGGCCCGAGATACACTAGTTATCCGACAGTTCCTTATTGGGATGAAGCAAAATTCACTTCTGAAAAATGGGAGACTACTTTTTTAAAATCTTTTCAAGAAAGTAATTTTGAAGAAGGAATAAGTTTGTACATCCATCTTCCCTTTTGTGAAAGTTTATGCACTTTTTGTGGTTGTCATAAACGAATTACGAAACAGCATAGCGTTGAAAACCCATATATTATTGCTGTTTTAAAGGAATGGGATTTATATTGTGCTGCCTTTCTAGAGAAACCGATTATTAAAGAAATACATTTGGGAGGTGGAACTCCAACTTTTTTCTCCACTGAAAATTTAGAAAAATTGATTGTTGGAATTCTAAATAAAGCAGACAAAGCACCAAATTATGAGTTTAGTTTTGAAGGTCATCCTAATAACACTAGCAGAGAACATTTACAGAAATTATATGATTTAGGGTTTAGAAGAGTGAGTTATGGCGTTCAGGACTATTCAGAAAAGGTACAAAAAGCGATACATCGGGAACAATCATTTCATAATGTGGCCAAGGCTACTTTTTGGGCAAAAGAGATTGGTTATACTTCTATCTCACACGATTTGATTTTCGGATTACCATTTCAAACCCTAGAAAATATAAAAGATACAATAGAAAAAACTAAATCGTTATCTCCAGATAGGTTGGCTTTCTATAGTTATGCACATGTTCCTTGGATTAAAGGTAATGGACAGCGAGGATTTAAGGATGAAGATGTACCTAAAGATGATACAAAAAGAGAACTTTATGAACAAGGCAAAAAATTGCTTTTGAAAAACGGATTTTATGAAATTGGCATGGATCATTTTGCAGTGGCAAACGACAGTATGTACAAAGCCTTTTTAGAAGGAAATCTTCATAGGAACTTTATGGGATATACTTCTTCAAAAACACAGCTAATGATTGGTTTAGGGGTTTCCTCCATCAGTGATAGTTGGTATGGTTTTGCACAAAATGAAAAAGAACTTGACGAATATTACAAACGTTTGGAAGAAAACAAATTACCCGTTTTTCGTGGACATTTATTGACTGATGAAGATTTGGTTATTCGACGACATATTTTAAATTTGATGTGTCAATTTACTACTTCTTGGGAAGATAAAACTTTATTCTTCAAAGAAATTGAAGATGTTCTCATTGAACTGCAAGAAATGGCAAATGATAATCTAGTAACTATCTCCAATAAAACAATCACAGTGACCGAAAAAGGGAAACCGTTTGTTCGAAATATTTGTATGGCCTTTGATTTACTTTTAAAACGAAAAACTCCAGAAACAAAGTTATTTTCAATGACAATATAAATTGTTAAAAAAATTGTTAAAAATAAAAGAGCACGCTTTGAAGCGTGCTCTTTTATTTCAAAAAATTAGTTATTTTGTCAACATTGTAAATAACTCATCTTTGATATAAAGTGATTTTGCTTTTATAGTGTGTAAATAATCATCCGTTGTGGTTTCCACGCCACTATTTATACGATGAATTTCATGTTCTAATTCATGATATTGATCAAATAATCCTCTAAAATGAGCATCTTCAGTTTTTAACTGATGAATTTTTTCTTTGTGTTCTGGGAACTCGTGCAATAAATCGTGTCTTTCCATAAAAATAATTTTTTAAATATTAATGACAATTTGGTTGATGTTGAATAAATAAACTTATGTTGCTTGGCGATACATAAGGTATTCCTAATCCTAATCCGCGCAGAATGAATAGGGTTCCAATGCATACAGCAACAATGGGAATTAATTTTTGTATTTTACCTCTCATTGGGTTAGTGAGCATGTTGGACATGTAAACCACGGCACTCATCATTGGAATGGTTCCTAATCCATACAAAAGCATATAGGCAATTCCATAGAATTCATTTTGCATGGCAATGGCACCAAACAAAGCGGCATAAACTAATCCACAGGGTAAAAATCCATTTAGCAATCCAATCATGAAAATGGCATCAGGAGATTTTTTTTTGAACTGACTTCCTAAACTAGATTTTACTTTTGAAATAATTCGATAAATGGGTTTAGAAAAATTATATCGGGCAAAAATCTTTTCAGGAATTAGCACCACAGCAATCATAACTATCCCAACAAAAATTGACATTTGTTGTTGAAATCCGGCAAGGTAAAGACCTTTTCCTAGCAGCCCGAAAACCAAACCCAAAATTCCATATGCCGTTAAACGTCCAAAGTGATAGACTAAAACTTGGAATGCTTTCTTGGTCGGATTATTTCTTTCTAAGGGTAACATCATAGCTATTGGACCGCACATACCGATGCAGTGCAAACTACTTATCAATCCG
>JBILYQ010000160.1:0-5576 GCA_044377655.1 Flavobacterium sp. | reverse complement strand
TTCAAATGCGCAAATAGGAGGTGAAGATGAAGTATATCTAAATGGAGATAGGATTGAAGCGCAATTTAACGGTGGCGGAATGGACAAGTTTTATGAATATATAAATAAGGAATTTGATTTTTCCAAGGTAACCAAAAAAGGAAAGATGATTGTTGCATTTACTGTTGACATTGACGGTAGTGTCAAGAATATAAAAGTGGTTCAGTTTATGGATATTGAATCTGCTACTGAAATTATCAGAGTTTTGAAGAAATGTCCAAAATGGGTAAGCGCAAAACGCGGCGGTAAACCCATAAGTATTGAAATTAAATTACCACTAGATTTTAAATAAAATTTAAGGAGTTATTAGTAAACTATTTTTATAAATTGAAAATGGTTTTGGTTTTTTATATTACTTTTATAAAAAAATTATTAAACATTAAATACACAGAAATGAAAAAAATTATTTTAACTATTGCATTAGTATTCGTTGCCCAATTAGGAATGGCTCAAGATGACGCTTATAAAAAAGATATCATGAAAGTCATTGAAAGAGGAGATTTTGGTTCTCAGTTGAAAATGGTTAAAAACCAAATTTCGAAACAAATTCCAGCAGAAAAACAAGCTGCATTTCTAATCGAGTTCGACGCTAGTTTGAATAGCCTTTATGAAAAATTAGCTCCATCCTATATGGAAACGTATACTAAAGAAGATGTAAAAGCAATTCTTGCATTTTATGATAGCGAAATTGGAAAAAAAATGGCTTCTAAAGCAGGTGAATTAAATGAGAAAGCAGAGGTTGTAGGAAAAGAATGGGGCGAAGGACTGCAAGGAATGATGATGAAATACATGCAATAAAAAATAGTCTAATTATGAAAGTCCCAAACTTTGTTTGGGATTTTTTTTGCTATAAAGTCAATCGCGCTAAATAATCAAAATGTTCGCCTTCATATACTAATTGGCACTGTAGGTCATTGGCATGAGCCGCATTTTGCAAAGTGTTATAATCGATATACAGCCAAGGGAAAGGTGTTTCGGTTTGGTTTTTATAGGAAATTGTAAAAGTCAGTTCACCATAATAAGCATCGCCAGGAATCCATTTTCCGCCGTCTTCATCATCATCAAACATATATATAATATCCGAACTGTCAATGAGAATTTGACCGTTTGGGTTGAGTAACGTTTTGAGTTTTTGGAGAAATTTCGGAGTTTCATCTAGTGTTCCAAATATTCCGGTGCCATTCATTAAAAGCAAAATTGTATCAAAAGTTTCGTTTTCCAAATCCAAAACATTTAGCACTTTTGCATTTTTCAAACCTCGAAGTTGGCACGCTTTGATGGCATTTTTGGAAATATCGATGGAAGTGACTTCAAATTCTTTCTCATTTTGCAGATACAAACTATGACTTCCAGCTCCACAACCGATATCGAGAATTTTTCCTTTGGCAAGTTGCAAGGCATTTTGTTCCAATTTTGGCATTTCATCATAAGAACGAAAAAGATAGGCAATGCTCATTTCATCGGCGTCAGAAATGGAAGTTTCGGTAATAATATCTTCTGGCGAAGTATTGGTTTGGAAATCAAGAATGGCTTTTCCGAAAAGGTCTAACATTTTGTCTAAAGTTTAAGGTTTCAAGTTTAAAGTTGGTACTTTTGTATTAAGAAAAAAATAAAATGCTGAAACCTTCTTTAAACGAAATTCAAAAGTTAGCCAAAGATACGCATATCGAAAACAAAAAGTATTTTGAGAAGCTGAAAAAGAAAACGCCCAAGAATTTGGACTATACAATGCAGGATTTGCATGATTCAGAATTCAAAAAAACCAATTGTTTGGAATGTGCCAATTGTTGCAAAACTACTGGGCCGCTTTTTACTTTGGCAGATATTGAGCGAGTTTCAAAGCATTTGCGTCAAAAGCCACAGCAATTTATCGATCAACATTTAAGGATTGATGAAGACCAAGATTATGTGTTGAAAAGCGTTCCGTGTACCTTTTTAGAATTGGATAATAAATGTTTTATTTATGATGTTCGTCCAAAAGCGTGTCGAGAATTTCCACATACGGATAGAAAAAAATTCCAGCAAATAACCGATTTGACATTGCAAAACGTGGCAATTTGTCCTGCGGCATTTAATATTGTAGAAGCCATGAAGAAAAAATTACCTTTATAAGATGAAAATATATAAATCTAAAATTGATTGGTGGTTGGGAATAGTATTTGTATACCCGCTTTTTTTAGGTATTCAAAGTATTGTAGAAGGGAAATGGATTGGGTTTCTTATTTTTTTTGGCGTCCTGTTTTTTATTTGGTTTATTTCCAAAACGACAAGCTATACAATCAAAGAGGATGAACTCCAAGTAAAATCGATGTTTGTTGTTAATCAAAAAATTGACATTTCTAAAATCAGGAAAATTGACAAGAGCAATAGTGTTTTGAGTTCGCCCGCATTATCCTTTGATAGAATAGTAATTCGGTTCAATAAATATGACGATATTTACATTTCACCAAAGCAAAAGGTAGAGTTTGTGGAAGAGTTACTTTCTATAAATCCTTCCATCCAAGTGGAAATTTAGTTATAAATTAAATACTTCTCCCGTATTTTTCTAAATTTAGTCAACCCATCTTCCCAAGATTTTCTAATTTCGGTTTCCGAAACTGTATCTTCAATTTGTTGTTGGAGTTTTTTTGTTCCTGCAAGTTTGGTAAAAAAAGCATTGAAAAATTTTGATTTATCGGAAGTATTTTGATAGGATTTCAGTAACCATTTTAATTCCAGTTGTTTTACTTTAGGAATTGAAGTTAAATCTTCGCCATAACAGATTTGATTTTTGTGCATTGGTTCTTTTGCGCCAAAATTTGGAACGGGTGTAAAGTTAAAACCGTTTTTCGGTAAAAATGGCGAGCCGTAAATTTGGAATTGTTTTTCTGTTCCTCGGCCAACACTTACATTTGTTCCTTCAAAGAGACACAAACTGGCATAGAGATTTATAGCTTGATCGTTAGGTAAGTTTGGAGAAGGTTTTGTGGGCAAAGTGTATTCCATATTTCTATTGTAATTTAAACAGGGAATTACAGTTAAGTTGCATTGGATTTCGTTTTTTAACCATTTCTCCCCATTTATCATTTTTGCATATTCGCCAATTGTCATACCGTGTAGCAACGGAATAGGATGCATTCCGACAAAACTCGTAAATTCTTTTTCCAAAATAGGCCCGTCTACAATTCTTCCATTTGGATTTGGTCTGTCGAAAACAATTAATTGAATGTTATTTTCCGAACACGCTTCCATTATATAATGTAATGAGGAAATATAGGTATAAAATCGAGCCCCTACATCTTGCAAATCAAAAATCAGAATATCTATTCCTGCTAATTGTTCCGGTTTTGGTTTTTTATTATCGCCATAAAGCGAAATTATAGGCAAATTTGTTTTCGAATCTTTTCCGTCAATAATATGTTCACCTGCATCTGCAGTTCCACGAAAACCATGTTCGGGAGCGAATATTTTTAGAATATTGATATTTCTTTCTAATAAGAAATCAACTAAATGAGTTTTGTTTGTCAGAATTCCAGTTTGATTGGTTATGATTCCAGTTTTTTTATTTTTCAATAAAGGAAGATACACATCAAAATTATCCGCACCTGTTTTTATTTCTTGAATTGAATTTTGAATAGTGATTTCTCTTTTCTTTTCTGTTTTGTCTGCCATTTTAAGAGAATTTCCACAAGAAACCATTAGCAAGACAAAGAATAAAACTGTATTTTTGAAAACCAAATTAGATATCATAACTTTTGAATTTAGAATATTTCATAGCAAAACGCCTCATAACTGCGAAAGATTATAAAAGTAGTATTTCTGCGCCAATAATAAAAATTGCTATTGCAGCTATAGCTTTAGGAATAATAATGATGATTATTGCCGTAGCAACTGGAGTAGGCTTACAACAAAAAATACGCCAAAAAGTTTCAGCATTTAATGGACATATTATTATATCTAGTTATAACGACAATCAGTCTGACGTAAGTACAGCGCCTATTTCAATTAATCAAAATTTTTATCCGAATTTTAAAACTGTTGATGGCATAATGCATATTCAAGCTGTAGCAAGCAAAGCAGGTATGATTAAGACAGAATCAGCTGTTGAAGGAATACTATTTAAAGGAGTTGGAAAAGATTATCGATGGGAAAACCTGAAAGAGTATTTGGTTGATGGCAGGTTACCAATTGTAAATAAAGGTATAAATCCAGAAATTATCATTTCTCATTATCTTGCAAACAGACTTAATCTCAAAACAGGAGATAAATTCAATACTTTATTCATGAAAGAAGATAGCAATCAATTGCCTAATCTTCGTCGTTTCGAAATTGTTGGGATTTATAATTCAGGTTTTCAAGAGTTTGATGCTAGCTATATTATTGGTGACATTCGACATATCCAAAGAATGAATAAATGGAAAGAAGATCAGATAGGTTCCTTTGAAGTTTTTGTTTCTGATTTTTCAAAAATTGAAGAAATAGGACAAGCAGTTTATCAAGAAACTGCTTCAACTCTAGATTCTCAAACCATTGTTGAGAAATATTATTATATTTTTGAATGGTTACATCTTTTCGATTTCAATATTATTGTTTTGTTAGTTGTTATGATTATTGTTTCTACTATCAATATGGTAGTTGCATTATTAGTTTTAATCCTTGAAAGAACTCAAATGATTGGTATTTTAAAATCATTGGGAGCGAATAACTGGTCAATTCGAAAAATATTTTTGTATAATTCATTCTATTTAATAATTAGAGGACTTTTTTTGGGTAATTTTATTGGTATTGGGATGTTGTTTTTACAAAAGTATTTCGGAATAGTTAAACTTAATCCAGAAAGTTATTATGTTAATGAAGCGCCAGTATATATCAATTTTGGATACATTTTGGTTCTTAATATAGGAACTGTATTAATTTGTTTATTTGTTTTATTAATTCCTTCATATATAATTACCAAAATTTCACCTTCAAAATCGATGCGTTTCGATTAGATCAATCAAATTTAATCTGTAATATTTAATAACTGCGCCACTCTTGTTATTACTTTGCTTGTTCGCAAAATCATTGTGAAATCGATTATTTCATAAGTTTGGGTTTTGATGAGATCTTAATTCAATTATTTTTATATACAAACAAATGCTTTCCAGGGAATTAGGAAAAACTTTAAAAGAATGGTTAAAAAAGGTTTGTGAGATTGAAAAAGAGTGTTACTTTTGCACCCGCAATGAAGATGACGTTCTTACTATTTATTGATAAACAAATTATAAAAAAAGGCAAAAAACATTTGCGAGATAGTGATAAAGGTTTTACCTTTGCTGCCCGCTAAGCGCTTGATTTTTTTGATGGTTTGGGGTAATTATAGAAAGATTTAAATTTTTTTCGAATTACTTGTGAGATAAAAAAAAAGATGTACTTTTGCACCCGCTTTGAGACACAAGCGATAATAAAAAATAAGAACACGTTCCTAGACATATTGAATTGACAGCCGTCTCGATGCAAATCGAGACAAACAAAAAGAGAGTAAGAGAATTGAATAAAAATAGAATAAGCTAGATTTT